>JBHLLE010000030.1:0-12575 GCA_048885945.1 Candidatus Hermodarchaeota archaeon
TGTTATTAAGAATGAGAATATCGATTTAAAAGGAATAAAATATTCTGAAGTTAATAACACAAACTTTATATTAGATTACTTTAATCATTCGAGAACGTTAACTCTAAAGTCAAGAAGTCCAAATCTTGATTTTAAAGATATTCCCCGGGAATTTTTATCGAATCCTCCAGATGTTATTGTTTTAGTTCCTTTATGCAATGAGATCACTTATGTGTATGTTTCTCAAATAAAAGAACATTTCCCAAACGCCTATATTGGAATTGATCTTCAAGGATTTATTAGGAACATTAATGAACAGGGCATTGTTTCGTACGTTCCTAGCGATGGTATTGTTTCAAATATGAAAGCAATTATTGAATTAATCGGAGATAAGCTAATTCTCAAGGGTTCTGAAGAAGAGATGAAGTTATTGGCTGGAGAATCTGACGATCTCTACAAAGTTATGGCACACTTTAAAAAATATGATACTAATGGATTATTCATAATGACCTTAGGAGAAAAAGGTTCTATGATTTATAAAAAGGGAGAAGACCTATTAGAAATACCTGCATTTGAATCAAAAGGAGTGGTTGACGAAACAGGTGCTGGTGATGTGTATTTAGCTATCTTCTTATTTGAATACATTCGTTCGGATATGTCGTGGAGCGCAATTGAGAAAGCCGCATATTTAGCGTCTGCCGCAGCCTCCTTTTTAGTTGAAAAGAAGGGTCCTTCAGGTTATAAATCAAAAAAAGCCGTTTTAAGAAGGATTTTAAGCCAAAAGTATATTAAAAAATAGGTGTTTAACGATACATATTAATAGCCATTTTGCAATTGGAGTAATTATTGCGTCTATATTTAACTATTATTTTACTTTCAATTTATTTGAATTCGGTTTAATCGTATTTTCGGCTTTTATTTGCGATTTAGACGTTTTTTTTTCAAAATACGCAAAAGATCATAACCATAGGAATTTATTTACCCATAGCATAATCCCGAGTATCACAATTTTAATTCTAGGAATAATTTTCAATTGGCCTGCTCTAATTATTAGTGGTTTTACTTACTTTATACATGTGTTTGTCGATATATTTGATTGGGGTACTAATTTCTTCTATTTTCCTAAAAAAACTTTTGGACCAAGGCTTTTCATGTCGCAAGAAGAGGAAGAGAAGTTAGCTGAGTATTTAGCTCAGTACAAAAGTCCTGCGAGCTTTTTTGATTTTAAATACTATAAAAGTAAAGTAGCACTATCAATAGAAGTGTTGCTATTTATTTTAATGATGGTTAGTATTACTTTATTCGCTTTTGATTACTTCTGGATTTTTCTGCTCTATTTTCCTATGCTCTATTTTCACCTATCTCGCCATTATCATTTGAAAAAAATCGAAAGTTCATGAATTCAAATTATACAGCAAGAGCAATTAAGAAAAAAAAAAAGAAAAAATATTTAAGAGATATAAGCTCTTAATCAAATTTTAAGGTTTCTTTAACCCTTAGAAACAGCGGAATCGACAATAGTAAGATAAGCCCACCGAATAGAAAAATCCAAGATAAACCAAATAAACCAGAATTGTTAAAATACCATACGATAAATGCCCCTAAAAATGATCCGACGATTTGACTAATAACCCACAAAAGATTTAATATTCCTAAGAATTTACCTCTTCGGTCTTCAGGTAATAAATCTTGTGACCATGCATCTAATGGTGCGGGAAGCCCTAATATTCCTATTACTACAAACGGTAGCGCAATATAAAACAGTAATATGTTTGCTTCAGAAGTTGGTGTTGGTTTAACAAAAGGCATTATGAAAAAACCAATGCTTGCAATTATTATAAAGAGAGGTACAAATCTCTTTCTACCAAATTTATCTGATATCTTTCCCATGGATAAAGTAGAGATAACTAAAACTAAAAATGCGATACCTATTGCTGAAAGCAACTCCATTGTAGTTAATCCTAAGGCAAAAAGATAGATAAATAGAAAGGTCAGAACAAGTGTAATCCCCGTTTTAAACACAATATAAGATCCAACCATTTTAAAGAAATCTTTCTGTTTTTTCATTTCTTCTATACTGAAAATCTCCTTAAATTCCTCTCCAAATTTCTTTTTAGGTGGCATTTCTGAGGTCGGTATTTCCTTGATAAAAAGAAAACCAATAGTTCCTGCAGCTGCGAAAAAGATACCTCCTATAGCAAGAACAAATATATGACCTTCTTGGGTTAAAATAGTTCCAGATCCTCTTGGATTATCCACAGCAAAAATTTCATATGAAATTAAAAACATAGCCAAAGCTAATAAAATTCCTAAATTACCAAAGATGGTAATCATTCCATTGGCCCTTCCCCTTTTCTCCTGAGGAACTGTATCTGGAATAACCGCTCTTTCAGAAGCATAGTACATATTTGAAGCAACACCAATGATTATGACATCCCAGAACAAAGCCCACCAATAATCTGGTGAAAATGCGTACATAATCATCCCAAATCCCGCAACGATTCCACCTGTAATTAAATAAGGTCTTCGTCTACCCCATTTTGTTCGAGTGTTATCGGATTTAATACCCCATACAATACAGAAAATTAATCCCATAACTGACGAAAGAGATACCATTATTGCTACATATATCTCTGGTAAGACGAGTACATGTGCTATGTAAGTGTTTATAAAGTTCTGTTCAAAAAAGCCAAAAAATTGGTCAGCAGCGAACAAGATTCCGAGAATAATTATCTGCAATTTAAAGGTACGAGAAAATCCTTTATCTTCATCTGATGATTCCATTTACAAAACACAATTTTTTTATTTTAATTGAAAATATATTTTAATAAAATATTAATTTTTAATTGTAAATAAGATTATCAAAAATACGTTTTACTCCGATAGATTTTCTTAAACATACTATAGAGTACTATATAAAAAAAGAACCACCTTAAAAGGGATAATAATATGACGATTCAGAATTTAAATAATTCGAATAAATATAATCTCGATCCATTTCTAAAAAATCTACATGATTGGGTTGATTCTTTTAAATTTAATAACATTTCAGGTCAATTTTCAGTCGTCAAAGGTCAAGAAGTATCATCACTATACGGAACGTGTGATATGGTGTATAATTTAGCTATACCAAATGAATTGGAATCATACTTCAATAGTCATAAAAATGAAGCAAGGGAAGATTGGATATGTATTATACAATCGTATCAAGATCCGAATAGTGGATGGTTTAAAGAAGGTCGATTCAATTATGCTTACCATTTCAAACAACACAGTACAGCGTTTTCAGTTTCTGCTTTAAAATTGTTGAACGCTAAACCCAAATACGATTTTAAAATCTCAAAAAAACTAAACTCTCAAAAAAAGCTAAATAAATGGTTACGTACCACTCCTGAGTGGGGATTATTATATTGGCCAGGTTCTCATCGAGGTGGGGGAATAGCTGCTATTTATGCCACTCTTGGTCCAAAATCATATCCTCACGAAAGATTTTTTGATTGGTATTTTGAATGGCTTGATAAAAAGGCGGATCCAGAGGTAGGATTCTGGAGATTAGGGTGGATTCATAAATTTAAGAAAGATAGATTAACAAAACACGAATTAGGTGGGGCAGTACATTATTATTGGGTTTACGAGTTTTTAAAACATCCGATTCCATATCCTGAGAAAGTAATTGATTCAACTCTCCTTCTACAAAACGATTTAGGAACTTGGGATACACCATACTCTTATTGTATTGATTTAGATGCCATTTTTTGTTTGACAAGATGTTGCAAACAAGCTAATGATTATAAAATAGAAGAAATTGAGCACGCAATAATTAAATATCTGGATTACGCAGTAGATACGATAAATAAAAAGGATTTTCTTTACCAGAATTATACTTCTGCTCATAAACTCACCGGTTTCGTTTGTGCTATTGCGGAAGCGTATAAATTTATGCTCAATCTTTTTGATTTAAAACGAGAATGGGTTCAAACTCTTGATACTACCCCCTGGATCTAAACATTCAAATTATTTATTTTTTTTAAATATAAATCTTAAAAAATAGGATTAATTGAATCAATATTATTGAAAATATAACTTAAATTTTATTAATATTAAGGTGAATATAATGTCTGACGGAATGAAAACAAAAGTATCGTTATCTTTAGAAGAAGGTATGATATTTAAATGCGATTTTGGGGAAATGAAAGTAAAAGACTGTTATATCGACGAAGAACACCGAGAAGAAGTGGACATGTTAGGTCCCAATCCTTCAAGAATGTTAGGTATGGCAGTTTTAGGCTGTTTAAGCGCAAGTTTTATATTTTGCCTAAAAAAGAGGCAATTTAAAGTAGACGATTTAAAAGCAGAAGCAGAATTAACCATCGGTCGCAACGAAAAAGGATTTTGGAGAGTTAAAAAGATTGACGTTAACATTAAACCGAAAATTGACAGTCCAGACACTAGAAAGCGTGCTGATCAATGCAAAAAGATGTTTGAGGATTACTGCATAGTCACTCAAGCCGTACGAGAAGGTATAAATGTAGAAGTAAATCTTGATTATTAAAATAATATATTATTTAATTTTTTTCAAGAGTTTTCAATTTATCCCGTTAAATATATAAAAAAGAAAAGTGATATAATATGGTTCGTGAAGAAACAAGCGTTGTTAATTTGAAATTGGAGAAAGATTTAATATTTAAGGTAAATCTTGGCTATGATAATGTAAAAGAGTTAATTATAGACGAAACTATGGAAGAAAAATCTAAACAAAAGGGTCCAGATGCTGCAGAACTCTTAGCAATGGCTATTTTAAGCTGCTTAAACGCGAGTTTCATTTTTTGTCTTCAGAAAAGGAATTTATCTGTGGAGGATTTAGAAGCTCGCGCAGAAGTTTCGTTTAAAAAAATTGAAAGAGGGTACGTTCGAATTAAAAAAATTGACGTGAAAATTGTTCCAAAAAGCAATGATCCACTAGTAATTAAACGCGTAAATCAGTGCATCAAGAAAATGAAAAATGAAAACATGTTTTTTGAGGAATCGTGTATAATTACTGAGTCAGTTAGACAAGGAATAGAAGTTAATGTGGATATTGAACTTTAAAATATTTTAGAAATCTTTTTTTTAGAGACGATAAATAATTTCATATTAATATAATATATTTTATTAAATTTCTAATCCAGACCTTTTATTTTTTTATAAGAACGGGGAGGACAACGTAGATAAGTGATGCTTGGATAACCAATGGTAATGACTCCAAAACATTTACCTCTAGTACCTGCTATTTTTGCTAATTTACGATTATTTTCAAAAGCCATTTGAGTCCAACCATTATAACATGTTCCTAAACCTAATGATTGTGCTACTAATCTTCCATAAGTAATTATGTTTCCGATATTGTAATGGTTAATTGTAGAATTTCCCAATGAATATACAATTATTACATGAGGAGCATCAAAATAAATAATATTATCATAATAATTTTTTCGAATGTCAAAAGATTGTTCCCAAGTGGATCTAGTAGCTGGATTTTTAAGTAGTTCCTCCATAACCGCTTCTGATAAGGACTTTATTTGTCGTGGATCAGATAAAACAGTTATTTTTTCTGCTCTCACATTAGCTCCTGTAGGAGCGCATTCCATCGCTCGAACAACTTTTCTCAATATATTATCAGGTAGCTTCTCGTTCTTATAATGTCGAATTGAACGATTTGCTCGTAAAAAGTTAAATATTTTTTCATATGGAATATAATTACTTAAATCTTCTATTCCATCGAAGATATATGGTTCATCTCCTAAATTTTCATAGAGGATTGCTTCTTCTGGGCAAATTGCTATACAATGACCACAAAAAATACAAGAGCCAGTAGGATCTTGATAAATAATTTTTTTTTGCTCTTTAACTTCTATAAAACGTCTTGGACATTCTTTAACACATAATCCACATTTAATACATTTTTCATGATCAATTCCAATTATTGGCATATTACCCTTTCCTCCTTTAAAGTAAAAAATTAAAGATTAAAAAAAAAAAATTATTTTTTTTCCTGTTCTCGAAGAACATTCTTCATAACTTTACCAACCGCAGTCAGAGGTAATTCTTCTACGAATTTCCAAATCTTAGGAACTTCATATTTTGCAAGATTTTCCTCTGCGTATTTTTTAATATTATTTTTGATTTCTTCACTTGTTTCAGTACCTTGTTTAAGCTGAATTAGTGCTTTTACTATTTCGCTTCCAGGACGGTCAGGATCTGGAACGCCAATAATTGCCATTAATTCTATATCTGGGTTTTTTGTTAACACGTCTTCAACATGTACCGAGTAAACTTTAAAACCAGAAACGCTTAGCATATCTTTAGTTCGATCCACTATTTTCAAATAGCCGTCTTCGTCAAAGATTCCAACGTCTCCAGTATGCAGCCATCCGTCAATATATGTCTGAGCTGATTGTTCAGGTTTTTTATAATATCGTTTTGTGATTTGGGGACCTTTTAGACATATTTCGCCTGGTTTACCAATTTCGGTTACTTCTTGACCTGACTCAACATCTATCAACTTAACATCTGTATCAGGAAAAGGTAAACCAACAGTTCCAATCTTCTTCTCACCATATCTAGGATTTACCGTAACTAACACCGCAGATTCCGTCATTCCGTAGACTTCGATGAATTTATTTTGTGAGCGAAAGTCTTTCTCAAAATCTCTTACTGCTTCTGCGGGAAAAGGAGCTGCTCCTGAAAACCACAGTTCTATGTTATCTAAGGTAGACTCTGGAATCTTCTTAGATTTTGGATTTCTTTGTAACATTAAGAATAAAGTGGGGACATTAGCAAATATAGTTGGCTTTTTATCAATAATTTCTTTAACTAAGTGGTCAGTGTCTCTAGGATTTGCGATTATAATATGGGAAGATGATATATAGGTTAAAAATAAGCAAACAAATAGTCCTGCTAAATGAAAATAAGGAAAGGCGGAAATTGTAACATCAGAACCTTTCTTTCTATCTAGCCACTTATCAAATTGTTGGCAATTTACACATAAATTTGCGTGAGTAATTTCTGTTCCCTTAGGGCGTCCTGTAGTTCCTCCTGTGTATTGAATTAACATTAAATCGCTTTGAGGGTCTATATCCACCTTTTTTACGTCTATTGGAGTATCTATTGCTTCAAGAAAAGGTATTACTGTTTTTCCTGGCCATGGATCCATTTTTCCTTTAGGGATTTTTTTAAGCATTTTTCCCAACACTACCTTAAATTTAGGAAATCCCATAAACTCTGAAATATTAGTAGGAACTATCACTTTAAGTTTTGGTAACTTATCCAAAACCTTTGAAATGACCTTTTCATAAAGAATATCTAGAGTAACTAGGAATTTTGCGTCAGAATCGTCTAACTGATATTGCATTTCAACATCGCTTAAAAGTGGCGATAAACCTGAAGATACGCCTCCAGCAATATACGTTCCATAAAGAGCAAAAAGATATTGAGGACAATTAGGAATATTCATGGCGACCACATCACCTTTTTTCAAACCGTTCTTTTGAAGAAAAGTAGCAAACTTTCGGGAATATTCAAGTACATCTTTATAAAGAAACTCGTTCTCGTAAAAATAAATACCCACTCTTTCTGGAAATCTTTCCATCGCGTTAGTTAATATAGTACCAAAATCCTCGATTTTATAATCTATGGATTTCGGAACGTGCGAATCATATGATTTCGTCCAAAATTTTTGTAAACTCATACTAATCATTTGGTATTTCTTAGATTTTTAATAAATTATTACATCTAATTTGAATATAAATCTTTTCTATTGGGAGAAGTAGAATTTATTCAATTGAATCCTTAATTTCCTTTTTTCCCCTTTCTTTTTCCTAAATAAGACAGTTTTAAGGAAAAATCATTGTCTTACCAACAACGCCTAATGAACATCGATCTCCAAATTGTTCTCGAAATTTGGTGGCGTTCTCGGTACAATGACATAAAATGATTGATTTTACAATTGGAGACAATTCTTTTGCTTGTTGATCTGAAAATCTAAACCCGTGCATACCACCTATGAAATATAGTTTTGAATCTAAAGAAATTCCAAGTTGCTTCCTATCTTTTAAAAAATCGTTCAAACCCGGATGGCAACATCCACATAGGAGGATATAAGAGTCATTTGTTTTAATATAGCAGGCGTGTTCGTAAATTTTTCCATAATCCGGCGAAAAATAGGAATTAGTTAAATATATTCCATTTGTAATATCCTTACGCTCACGAGCTCCTTTATTAACGATCAAATTTTTTCTGGGAATTTGGATTCCTTGAAAACTGACTGGAACGTTCCAATCTTTATGTACAAAAATAGGAATATTATCGTTTACTTTTAGTATTCCTATAATCCCATTCGTATGATCGTTGTGATTATGAGATAAAATTATTGCGTCTAAAGATGTTGGAGAGACACCGTAAGATTTTAAATTTGTTAAAAGAGGATTAGTGTGGGTTCCAGTATCGAATAATATTTTTTTATCATCTTTCTCAATAAGAACGGCAAAACCAAATGATTTGGTATAGTTTTTTTCTACATCGTTAATATCGTCAATAAGGATTGTTAATTTTGTCATTATCATCTAGCCGATTAATATTTTAAAAAATGATAGTATTAAAAACTATTATTTTTTACAATTAATCTCCGATTCCATCTTCAGTAATGGAGAAAACAGTGTCTTCTTCGGGCAAATTGGGAGCATCTACAACTTTTGCAATTCTTTGTTCTCCTTTTCCCTTTCGGAGGAAAATTCTAACTGTGGCACCGTGTCCAACAATATGTCCCCCTGTATGAGTTATTGGATTACCATAAAATACATCTGGTTTAGCTGAAACCTGATTTGTCACCATTACAGCCAATTCATCGTAAGCTTCGGTTAATCTTAGTAGATCGTGAATGTGACTGTTTAAAATTTGTTGTCGAGAGGCTAAAGTACCTCTTCCTATAAATTCACTTCTAAAATGGCTAATTAAAGAATCAACTATAACAAGCTTTATATTTTTTTCTAGGATAATTTTTGGTGCTTCTTTTACCAAAAGAATCTGATGGTTTGAATTATACGCTCTACCAATTGTTATATTTCTTAAAACCGCATTATAATCTAAATCTTTTGCATCAGCCATTTGAATAATGCGTTCTGGTCTAAAGGTTCCTTCTGTATCGATGTATAACGCATTACCCTCTATGCCACCTTGTTCTTCCGTTAATTGTACATTTACACATAATTGATGGGCTAATTGTGTTTTGCCTGTTCTAAATTCGCCAAATAGCTCAGTTAATGCTCCAGTTTCGATTCCTCCTCCTATTAAATCGTCAAAATTCTGACTTCCCGTCGAAATTCTTTTCAGCACTTTTCTTTTTTCCCATATTTCTTCGGCAGAATGAAATCCCATTTTTTCTATATCCTGAGCAGCTTTGATAATTTTTTCAGCAGTTTTTTCACCGATTCCTGCATCCTCCATTAATTTCGCTAAAGGCATCATGGCTAGCGTTCTTATAGATACAATACCCGCATCAATTAATTTCTTTATAGTTGCATCGCCTACGCCAGGTAAATCTTTTAATGTATATTCCTTTTTAGGTTTAGAATCTTCATTCTCACTACTATTATCGAGATTATTTTTTTTTTTCGCCAAAGTTTTCACTTAACTTTTTGAAATTATTTCAGATACTTTAGTAATATTCTATATAAATATATAAGAATTAAGATTAAAAAATTCGTATCAGAAATGAAAAAAAATAAAGATAATTGATAAAAAAAATTACTTTTCCCGGGTTAATAGTAATAATACAATTAGCAAGACCACAGCAAATAGAAAGGTTAGCGGTAATCCTAGTGGACCAATCCAGATGTAAGATAACCATAAGAATGGGAGAATGAAGATAGCATCTATAATAATCAAGGCTAGTAAACTGATATGTTCTTCGCTATCTTTCAAGTCTACAATCATTGGTATAATCAATAAAATGATCATCATTGTTGCTGTTAATCTAAATGCTAAAAGAGCACCGGGATCGACCCATGATTGAATTCTATAATCAACTGTGTAAACATCTGGGAAATAGAAGAAACCTGCCCATGCGGCAGTATTTTCCTGCAACTTGGGATTCACTTGTGGTGCGGGTAATATTGCGGTAAGTATTATTTGAACAATTATACCTAAACTAAGAAACAAAAAAATATCATCATATTCTCTATCCTTCCGAAATACAAATAGTAAGTCTCGAATTAAGCATACGTTCCATAACATAAAAAGAACAGCATACATAATTAAAACATCAACGCCCATGAACCATAGAGTATTTGCGGGCATTACAGCAGTGATATACGCTAAGAAGCCCCATTTTTCCCCGCGTCTAAACCAATCATAAAATAGAAATATTCCATAAATAATAAATAAGGTGATTGCTACAATTATTGAACCTATATCCGCCATCTAATCAACTTTTTTTTTATGTATATAATAATTAAGTTGTGTTGTTATAATATTAATTAACTACAAGCTATTTTAATTTTTTAATTTAAGATGTTGTTAAATTAAAAATAATTATTTTAGATTATTAACAATCTCTTCGAGCTCTTTAACCATGTTTTTTGCAGCGTTAACATCTTCTGATTCTGCTGATAAAAGCACGGCATTTCTATAAAGGGATAATTTAACAGTCGTCCATACTTTTTTCTCGTTGTCAATGATTTTAAGTTCATTTATTATATCATGGTATTTATATCCATTAACTTCTATTGTTTTTCTCAGATCGTTATGAAAGTTTTCGATGATTTCTGGTAAAAGATTGAGAGTTTTATTGACTTTTATACCTTTTGGAAATCCCTTCGTTAAGGAGCTAAGTAGATCGTCTTGTGTTGTCATAATTTCCAATATTTTTAATAAGATAAAATTTCCGTCTGAATAAGGAGCATATTGTGGAAAATAAAATTTTAAAGTGTCTGCAGCAGCAAAACAGGCCCTTTCTTCTCTTATTTGTCTTGAGATTTCTCCGGGATAATTTTCAAATTCTTTTAATGGATGACCACTCTCTTCTATAAATTGTTTCACTACGGGAGACAACGAAGGTGTAGAAATAACTGTAGCTCCTTTAGAATTGATAATTCGATCTTCATATGAGATAAAGAGCATCATCAGATCTTCATAGGATACTTCTAATCCATTTTCATCTAAAACCAAAATCCTTGAGCCATCAACATCAAAACAAATTCCTAAATGACTGTTAGATGCTTTCACTATATCCGCAGTATTCCTAATTGTATTGATGTTTGGAACGGGTGAGCTTCTTTCTCTATAGTGAGTATTCAAGGCTATTACTTCTACTCCAATATCATTAAGTAGAAGTGGGGTTATTCTTCCAGTTGGACCGTAAGAACAATCTACAACGATTTTAAGATTTGCTTTTTGGATCTTCTTTTTATCTACAAACTGTTGAAGGGATTTGATATATATCTCTTCAGTTTGTGGAATTCCGGTAATATGACCAATTTCATTAGGATCTACTCTTCTAATCGTTTCAGGATAATTATTATATGCCTCAATAATCTTTTGAATCTCAGAGGGAGCTAACTCAATACCCCCAGCATCAATAAATCTTACGCCCACTTCGTCCGAATAGAGATGACCTGCTGAAAAATAAACGCCTCCGCTTGCGCCAAATCTTCTAATCGTAAATTGTAAAAGAGAATATGTACAATCAGATAGATTAAGTAAATTTACTCCAGTACTCATAAGTCCTGACGTATATCCTCTCTTCAACATACGACTGTCATTATGATAATCTCTTCCCATAACGATTGATTCATTTTGATTAAAAAAGCTACCGTGAATAGAACCCAAAGAGCTGGCGATTTCTGGAGTGAAGACGTAATTAGCTCTTCCTACGATTCGGCCGTTCTTATAAAGATCCTTTAACGTTTGTACCATTTGTCCCATTGATTTAAAGTATTTTATATTATATGTGTTGAATTGGAAAATATATATTACATACCTTATTTAGCATATATATTTTTTATGATTTTTAAAAATATAAAGACACAAAATATTATTCAAATTATTTAAAAAGAGAATTAACAAGAATGATAATTGGTTAAAATTTAATTTTTTCTATAATTATAAAATTAATAAGAAAATTCAAGCTTTTAGGCGTTCCGTTTTAAATAAATCGTGTAAATTCTTTAGTTATTTTAGTAAATAAGTAGCAATTCTCGTTATAAATCCCGTAGTATCCATTAAGTAAATTAAGGATGATCCTTTTATTATCATATTAAATAGCGTTTATTCAGTAAAATTAACAAATTCCATCAAATCTGTTGGTATTTCACTTATAAACCTGGAAATCTGATTATGTGATCGATTACCAAAAAAAAGTCGACTGCGAGTATAAGTTAAAAAAAGATCTTCTTTGGCTCGAGTCATGCCAACATAAGCCAGTCGTCTTTCTTCTTCTAATTCATCTTTTTCTAGCATTGATCTTGAATGGGGAAAAAGGCCTTCTTCCATGCCAACCATAAAAACATGAGGAAATTCTAAGCCTTTGGCGGCGTGCATAGTCATTAGAGTAATTGCCTTCT
>JBHLLE010000031.1:0-12416 GCA_048885945.1 Candidatus Hermodarchaeota archaeon
TAAACCGTTGATAAAATCATAGATAAGTGGTTTTAAAATTAAACAGAAAAGAGAGTTAAAAAATAAGTCTCAGGAAATAAAACATTTTATTATTTTATTTACAACAATTCCAATTATTTAACTTATCAAAATCTTTATATTCAAAAAGAAACTTTTGTTTGAATAAACATTTGTTTGAATAAAAAAATTTCTGAATATCTCAATACAACAATTAATAAGACGGAATTATGAAAAACGATAAAAAATTAGTGGAAAAAATCAAATCCCGATCATTGAAAGCGATTATATTTGATTTTGACGGAACAATTCTCGATATTAAAGATCCGCTTAGAAAATCAATTGAAGAAGTATACGATGAGAAAGGGATAGTTACTGAAATGGATTCCACAATACACGAAATTGGAAGCGTATTAGAATCAATACAAGGATATCCTATTCCAAAAATTTTACTACAATCGTACGATATCTTTAATCATATCACTTCTTTAGAGAAATTAAGCTTCCTAAAAAAATTTAGAGTTGCCTTAAAGATTTTCTCGAAATATCAAGATTATTCAAAAGAAGCTCAATTATTTCCTGAAACTAAAGTACTATTAGAATATCTATATAAAAATGTAGATTTATACATTGTATCTCATAATCAAACTAATAGTATAATAGAACATCTGCAAAATCTTGAAATTGACAAGTATTTTATAGATGTATACGGTGCAGATAAATTAACTTCTTTAAAGCCTGATCCTAAGGCTCTTGTACCAGTTATTGAAAAATATAAAGATACAAAAATTAAGGATTTTTTAATATTTGGAGATATGCCTTCAGACATCGAGGCAGGTAAAGAATTAGGAATTTTTACAGTTGGTATAGCAAGTGGTATAAGTAAAAAAGAAATTTTGGAACAGTATTCTCCAGATATACTGGTTGATTCTATTACAGAATTGTTAAATTTAATTGGTATTGAGAACGGTCGTTTTTCAGATTCTAATATTCAAGATCAAAATTCATTAAAAATAAAATCGTAAGGAGTTGATAATTATGGTCATTGAAAAACCTGAATATGAGACTAGAGAAGATATAAAGAAAGAAAAAGTTAGTTATGATGAAGTAGAACAAAGATTAGAGCTAAAATATGATAAAAAACACCAAGACATCATGTATAAAATCTTAAAATATAACCCTATAGATTGGTTAAACGATAAATATCGTAATTTTATTGACATGCATGATTTAGCGGATATTGAAGGTAAATTACAATGGTGGGCAGCCTATATCTACATTAAAGAAGTCATGCGCCGATTTTTTGGATATAGAGTAGAATACCCTTACAAAAATCTGTTTCCGGAATATGGTCCAGGAATCTTAGTTGGCAATCATGAAAGTCATTTTGATCCTTTCTTTATGGGAGGAGCTTGTCAAAGAAGAATTCGCTGGATGAGTAAAATTGAGAATTTTAAAACTCCTATTGTGAGAACGCTTTTTACAAACTTGGGCGCATTTAGACTTGATCGCGACAACCCAGATGAAGGCTGGGAACACGCAAAGGAAATAATTAGAGGAGGAGAATGGGTTGGTATATTCCCTGAGGGAACCCGAGCAGAAGGACACGAAGAAGAAATTGCTGAATTTCGAACAGGTGCTGTAAGACTCGCCATAGAAATGCAAGTACCAATTGTCCCAATGGCGGTCATAGGATCGCGTGGTGTTCTAGCTAAAGGAAAGCTAATGGTAAAACCCGCTAAGGTTACTGTACGCGTGGGAGACCCTATTACTTATGAAAATTATAGTATTGACAATATCTCTTATAATGAACTTAGAAGATTAACTAATGAATTGAGGCAAGAAGTTGTCGATTTACGAGATGGCAATTATCATTTTGACGATAAATTACAAAAAACGCAACTATCTATTGGAAGTCCAAAAGATTTGGAGAAAAAACCAAAATCCAATTCTATTATGAAATATGTAAAAAGATTTGCTATTGACTTTCTCCAACTATGGGACGATTCGTGGTACGCTTTACTAAAATCTTTAGAAGTATTTGGTATAAAAGATTACTTAGGCTCTTTTATTTATCATTTCTCTGGAAATATCGTGAATTACCTTTGTAATGTCATGTCTCCATATAAATGTATAGATTATGACAAATATATTCCTGCTAAGAGAGAAACTGGTGCTATAATTGCTTCAAATCACAATTCTGAATGGGATGTAATCATTCTTGCTACAAGCTTTCAACAACGCAAGCATTATGTATGGCAACAAGCTAAAGATTCACTTTTTAGACCCCCACTTGTTAATAGTTGGGTTCGGTCATGTAGAGCCTTCCCTCTTAAAAGAGGCGAACACGATGTAGATTCTTATAATTACGCAAAAAAATTGTTAGAAAATGGAGAATGGGTTATTATTTATCCTGAAGGCACCACAAATTCAGGAGGGGGCGAATTGATACAGGGACATACAGGACCTATGAGACTAGCAATTGAAGCCAAGGTTCCTATCTATTTAATAGGAATTACGGGTACCGAAGATGTTTATCCAAAACATGCTAAAATGTTAAACTTTAATCAAGGAGTAATTCTAAAGGCTGGAGCCCCATTTATGGAACACCAAAAGTACTGGGACAAACCCATGCCTAAATATGAAGAATTGCAAAATCTAACCGATAGAATGATGAAAAAAATTGAAGATCTTCTTATGTATAAAGATCAACGTGCGTAATAAATTAGAGGTCTAATCTTAATGGAAACTGTTGACGAAACTACTTCAAATAAAATCAAAGTTGGAATCCCGAGAGCACTTCATTATTTCAAGTATTTTCCTTTTTGGAAAAAAATATTAGAAGAATTAGATGTAGAAATCATATTAAGTACACCTACAAATAAAAAGCTCGTGGAAGAAGGAGTCACACACGGTTTTGGTGAACTCTGCCTTCCAGTAAAAGTCTATTATGGGCACGCTCTACAACTTATTAGAGAATACCCAGATTTAGACTATTTATTTGTCCCTAGATACGTGTCTGAATTAAAAGAATCCTTTTTCTGTCCGAAATGGCTTTCTCTACCGGATGTTATTAAAATTTTGCCAGATGTTCCAAAATTGTTGAATTTCGAAGTTAACATAAAAGAGTTTCCCCTTTCCGTGTCTGTTATTGACCTTGCAAAACAGATAGGAAAAAGCCGCTCTAAAGCTTTAGATGCTTACAAAAAAGCTCAAGATTATTACGATGAATTTTTAGAATTTTTAAGACAAGGCGCACCAGTTAATCATGCCTTAAGGCTGGTGTTAAGAGACCTGCCGTTCAAAATGCCTAAGAAAAAACAAACAGAAGAATTAAAATTTTTACTCTTGGGACACGCTTACAATTTATTTGATGGTTTTGTTAATTTAGATTTCATTAAAAAATTAAACGACCAAGGAGTTAAAGTAATAACTATTGAAAATATGCCCGAGTCTGTTTTTAAGCAACCAGTTATCGTCAATCAAAAATTAAGAAACTACTGGCGGCACGAAGAGGAAATTATGCAAGCCATTAGATATTTCTTAACTAAAGGCCGAGATGAAATTGATGGTGTTATATTTCTTATCAGTTTTGCTTGTGGTCCAGATAGTCTAATTTCAGAATTAATTATGCACGACATGAAATCTGTAGGGCTTCCTTATATCGCTATTATAATAGATGAGCATAGCGGTGACGCAGGATTGCTAACTAGAATTCAAAGTTTTACCGATATGATTAAAAGAAAGAAAGAAAGGATGAAAGAATTAAAAGATCAAGGATCAAATATAGAAAAAAAAGTTAATATATCAATTTTTTAAGAGGTATCGTTATAAAAAATGAAAATCTCATTTCCTAATATGGGTCCTAATTGGGTAGCATTCAAAACGCTTTTCGAAACTTTAGGATTTGAAGTTATAGTACCAGATCCGACTAATCGAGAAGCTATAAAAATTGGCGTGAAGTATAGTCCTGAGTTTGTATGCTTCCCATTTAAGGCGACCTTAGGAGATTTCAAGAACGCATTAGATAAAGGAGCAGATACCCTTTATATGGCCATAGATTGTGGTCCTTGTCGCTTTGGCTTTTATGCGAGCGTTCAGGAAGTCCTTTTAAATCATATGGGGTACGAAAATTTCAAGCTTATACCGCTGGATCAAGCCGACCTCTTAGATTTCAAGTGGTTCGACAGTTTAATGAAAGTTAGTCCAGCTAACAAATTATCATATTACTCAAAAATTGCTAAAGCAGTTATAACCTTCGCAAAAAAAGCTAAAATTTTAGACGATATTCAAACCGCGGAGGGTTTATTTCGAGCCTACGAACGAAATCAAGGAGATACTACTGATATTATTCAAAAATTATTAATAAAATTAGATGAAGCTAAAACTTTACCAGAGTTAAGAAAATTTAAAGATGTTATATTAAACGATTTTAGACAACTTGATATTGACAAAAACCGTAATCCGTTGAGAATAGGAATTTCGGGTGAAATTCATATTAGTTTAGAACCTTATGTTAATTTAGATGTTAGAAGGAAAATAGGTGAAATGGGTGTAGAAATCCATCAAAATCTTTCGCTCTGGGATTGGGTATCCCATAAATTTCATCTCAATTTTCATCGTAAATGGCTAGAACATCTTTCACATCCATATGTCCCATTAGACATTGGAGGGGAGTGCATTTGGGTACTAGGAGAATATATAGATATGGCAAAAGCAGGCTTTGATGGCTTCATTCATCAGTATCCATTCACTTGTATGCCCGAAGTAACTGCTAGAACAATTATTACAAATAAGTTAAAAAAAATATATGATTTACCTATTATTTACTTTTCATTTGATGAACAATCGGGATTGGAGGGTTTTAGGACGCGATTAGAAGCATTCTGTGACCTAATGCACGCAAGACGCGACCAAGAAATAAAGAATAATCCCGAATTTTTATCTGCTGGTAAAAAAATTTATCCTGAATATGGAAATAAATTTTATCATAAATGCGCTCAAATAATTGAGGCATCGTAGGTGATACTTAAAGATGGTTCAAGTTGAAGATAAAGTAGCAAAAGAAGATAAAAAAAAAGATGCCTTTTTAGGGATTGATGTAGGATCAGTATCACTCAAGTTTGTGTTAATGGATACAGATGGCAACGTACTGACCTCTGTGTTTTTACGAAATCGCGGATCTCCTATTGATTCAGTTAAAGATGGAATGAGCAAGTTGAGAGAACAGATTGAAGCAGATCCAAAATTACAGCAATACGAAATTCGTGTATGTGGAACAACAGGTTCTGCCCGATATCTGACAAAAGCTATTGTAGGAGGAGATCTTGCTAAAACAGAGATAATTGCACATGCTGTTGGTGCCCAATCAGAATACCCTGATGTAAGAACAATATTGGAAATAGGAGGTCAAGATTCAAAGATTATACTTCTTAGAGATGGAATAATTATAGATTTTGCGATGAACTCTGTGTGCGCGGCGGGAACGGGCTCTTTTCTTGATCACCAAGCAGCAAGACTTGGGCTTCCTATTGAGGAATTTGGAGATTGGGCAGTAAAGTCTAACAACCCTCTTTCGATTGCAGGTCGATGCACGGTCTTTGCAGAATCAGACATGATTCACAAGCAAAACGCGGGATTTGCTAGACAAGATATCATCGCAGGATTATGCGATTCGTTAGTGCGAAATTACCTGAACAATTTAGCAAAAGGAAAAGATTTAGAGGAACCCATGGTATTCCAAGGAGGCGTTTCCTTTAATAAAGGAATTGTTGAAGCTTTTGAGAGACATCTTGGTGTTAAAGTAGTGGTTCCTAAGCATAATGTATTGATGGGCGCTTTAGGTATGGCAATTCTTGCTAGGGATCATTATATACGTCATGAAACTGAGACAGTATTTAGAGGACTCGAAGTTTCAGAAATAGAATTTAAGACTTCTGCATTTCATTGCGGGGATTGTCCTAATAATTGTGAAATTGTAGTGGTAAAAATACCCGAAGAAGATAATAAAATAATCGCCCGTTGGGGCAGTAGATGTGGAAAGTGGGAGGTGTTTTAAATTTCCAAATTTTTAAAAGAAATTATAGATATTGGAAAGGAGTTTTTAGAAACCGCGAAACATAAAACAAAATTATCAACCTTATTTGATATATTTACAGAAAAAGTTATTCCATCCTTCGTGTCTGAAAAGGAGTTACAACAATATTACGAAAAAAGGATGGAAGAAGTAAGCGAATTTATATATAAATTATAATTGGAGTGAAAAAAAAATGTCTGAAAATATGGTAGTGCCAGAAGAAAATGAAAAACCTAAATTAAATAAGAATCAATTAATGGAAGATGTATTATATAGCTTAACAAAGGGAGTTGGGGGGGAAATACTAAAGAACTTTGCAGGTTTGAAAATTGAAGGTGAAGAGAAAATTCCCTATAGAGGCAAAGCGATTCTAACCACGATTAGTAAAAACGCGTTGCGCGATATGTTAATAATTTCCCAATTAACGGGAAGAAAGGTTCATTTCATGGTTAGCCCAAAATTAATGAAACATCAAATCGCAGGACCGTTGCTTAAATCTATAGGTATGATCAGGGGTACAGAAAACAAAGACGACACAGAACCAATTGATAAAGTTTTTGAGATCTTAAATGTAAAAGGAGATTTAGTAGGAATGACCCCTTCGGCAAAGCACGATAGAGACATCCAAGTTAAGTCTGTTGCGGGCATTATTAAATTTGCCGTTGCTGCCAATACACCAATCATTCCTTTGGCGATTTTCACTGAAAAAACGAAATTGTTTAATTTGATTCCTATCGATGGAATTAAAGTAAAAGTGGGAGATCCAATTAGCGTATCAAAGAATTTAAACAGAGAAAAGTACCGAGATCAGCGCTACGAATTGGCTGAAGATATTGTCAACATAATTGATTCACTAAGATATGTACCTGATCAAGAAGGTATCTAAAAAAGGTGAATAATACATTGGAAAATGACAATAATAGTAACATAGATAATAATCAAGTTGATTTGACGGAAATAAAAGAAAAATTAGAACAGAAAGCTAAAGAAGCAATCAATTCTTCAAAAATGAAGGAGATGATTTCAGATTTAAAAGTAGATAATGTTGTAGGAGATATTTTTTACGAATCTGTTAAGCTCTTCTTTGATATCGGATTTGATCTAGCAGATAAACTGAATCTTGAACTAATTGGCGATCTGGTAAAAAATAAAGAAAAAAAAGAAGAATAAATAAAATTTTTTTAATTTAATTTTTTCATTGAAAGAAACTTAAGGTTCTTTATCCATGATATGAGTATTTTTTTTAGTATAAAAAAAACCGAAGTAATATTCAATCGAACTTGAAATTAATATTATTCGACTTAATAGAAGCCAAAACACATCCACGGGAGATACAACATCTAATAGCGCCGCTACTGTGAAAGATACAAAAGCGGCTATAATAAATTTGCCTCGTAGTTTGACTTTTGGTACATCGGACTTTGTTGTTTCTAATCCAAATTTAATACCTGATATTAAGAAAATTATCATAAGAGCAAATAAATATATCGCAATGTAAATGCTGTAAACTATAGCAACTGAGGATTCCATCGTTCCTATTAACGAGAAATCTGTAAACATTAAATAAATAAGAGTAATATCAATTAAAATGCTAAAAATTAACCATATTAATATGCTTGTTTTTTGCATTTTTTTATTCGTCAATTCTGTGAATCCAGCAAACCAAATTGTAAGGAAAAAAGGTAATAAGGCAATTTCAATGAAAACTTTTGCATAGGGATTCAATACAGTATTTATACTTAAAATTAATATTGTATTAAGCGCATCAGTTAACCATGGTAGCGCCATTCCAAACCAAGATATTCCCACGTAAAGAAAAATTTTTCTTTTATATTCCAAATATTTTAAAGATATTTTAATTGCAACTAAAATGCAGATTACTATATGGAATATAGCAAAAAATCCTGGAAAAATATCTATAAATTCGTACGCCATTTGAATATCATCTTTTTTTAATTCTATTATTGATAATAATATCAGTAATTTAAAAGTTTAAGTAGATAAATTCTTTAAAAATACAATCCTTTCAATTAATTCCCCTACTAAATAGACTTAGATGAAGAATGAAAAAATACAAAAAAAGATAAAAAAAAATAGAAATAAAACAAATAATATTGTGTTTAATATCTCGTTCTCGTTGATTGAATCCTTAATTTAGCTTTTGTGTTCTCATCCTTATCTTGTAAGATGATATAACTCGTCTTTTGAGGTAATTTTATCTCAATATCTTGTTCGGCAATTTTTTGATCCTTTTTCAGATGATCTTTTTCTCTTAAGATAAGTTTTAAATTAACGATAAGCGGTTTTCCTTTTCTTACGGTTTTAAATTCGCTCCAAACGGTCATATCAGCCCGGCTTGTGAATTCTTGATTCCTTTGCAATTTTATAACACCTTTATGAGGATATCTTGACTTCAACATTTTATCTCCGTCTATTCTCAAGTAGAATTCTCCAACCCTCCCTAATGCATCGTAATCCTTTAGGGTTTTGAGAGACATGAGATCTACGCTAACTTGGAATCTCTCTTTTTCTTTTCCTACATTGTCTTGCTTAAAAGTCTCACCTTTTGCGTGAGTCTTCTTTCCTTTTACAAAAACGCGCTGTGGCATGGTATTTTAGCTCTTTAAATTTATTTTTTAAATAAAATTCTATAAAAATTATGATACGAAATGATTATTTTTTGTAGATTTAATTGTAATTCAATCTTAAAAACCTTTGTTAACAAAATTAATAGCTCTTTATTACAAAAATTCAGTGAAAAATAGAAGTTTTATTCGTGGTTAATAATGATCACCGCAATTAAAACAATAACGCCTCCTATGATATTCCATAAAAATATGATCCCACTTCTTTGAAGTAAAAAGGCAAAAAAGAGCGTAATAAATGGTTCTATATATAAGAAGGAAGCTACTTTTGAAGATTTTAGGTTTTTTTGTGAATTTTGCCAAATATAGGTTCCTAAGATAAAACTTCCAAGTCCTAAATAGAGACAGCATAAGAGAACGATTATGTTAGTTAGATTAGAGATGAAGACAAAAAACTCACCATAAATTATCACAAAAATAAACAACTCGATGGTTCCTAAATAACAGATATATTCTAACATTTTAAGGCTAGATTTTTCTTTTGTGATTTGTTTTGTAGAAGTCGAGTAAAGAGCCCATAGTACTGGGGTGAAAATAGCAAGTAAAAAACCCAAAAAATTAGGGGATTGTGGGGTTAGTGTTTCAATATTTCCTCCAGTTATTAAAAAAAAAGCTCCGATGGATGCAATGACGAAACCTATTATTTTTATCTTACTTAATTTTTCGTTAAAGAAAAGTAATGCTAGAAACGATATAATTACGGGAGCCAATAAACATACAAATAGAGCAGGTAAGGAAGGTCCGATTAAATTAATTGCACTATATTGAGCAAAAAAAAATAAAGAAACTCCCGTAAAACTTGCTATAACAATCAAGATCCATTCGTTTCTTGTGAATTTATTTTTAACATTATTTTTAAGCTTATCTTGAATCGATTTTTGATTAAGTTTAACGTAAATATTAATTATTATAAAAGAAATCGAGGCGATTATATACCGATACAATGCTATTGATAATGGGGTAGTAAAATCCAACGCAATATCAACAATTATAAAAGAGAAAGACCAAATAATTACCATTAATAATAATAAAATATAAAGTAACAGAATTTTTGGATCCTTAATACTCATTGAGAAAATTCTATAAAATGATTAATCAACGTTTTAAAGTTATATAAGTTAATAATTAATATTAAAATAAGTTTGTTAAAGACCATTTTTGGAAGGATGATTTGTGAAGAAGATTAGTTATAGTTTAAATTTTGGTCTTATTGGTTCAAAAAGTTCCAGCGTTGATCTTGGAAAATCAATAATATTAGATTATTTAAGAGATTTAGCAATTAAATATAACCCTATGGAATTTGATATCAATTATAAAAACAGTATTGAATTTTTAATTGTCTTTGACATTATCCCTATTAAAATTAAAACATTTTTAGCAGATAATTTAGAAGAATTAATTTACAATTATAATAAAGTACAACATCTCGATTTAATCGTATTACTTTTTAATATATATGATGTTAATGCTATAGGTCATTATAACAAAAATGATTTTAACGAATTTAAGGAAAATTTTAGATTTCAAGGAACATCTGTACTAGCGGGTTTAGATATAAAAGATGATACAACATCAGAGAATTCTAGAATAGATAGACAAAAAATAATTGATAAGGTTAACGAATTAAACCTTTTATATGCTTTTGAATTGAAAAATGAAAAAAAAGACATAGCTGAATTCTTCTTTAAAATTCTTAAGGATTTTCTTTTTAAATTCAAATCATCTTCACCAGAAATGTTTGAATTAGCAAAAGCTTACGCAAATAAATTAAGGAATCAGATACCATAAATAACAGGTAATAAATCACATTATTACTTAGCTATATCATGAATTATAAACCAGTTTTATTCTTAAAAAAAAATCATAAAATGGGGAATTAGAAAAGTTATAAAAATAAAGCAAACAAACTAGATATATTAATAATAAAATACTATCATCATTATAAGATTTTAAAATCTCGAGATCAATAAATAAATGGATGATTAATACATATAAAAAATATGGAGATTGAAAATTTAAAATGAGTGAAGAAACTAATGGGATATTAACTATCGAAAAGACAGAAGGAAGACGGAAATGTCCGCGTTGTAATACTGAAAATCCAATGATGATCCATGAATCCACGGATAAGGATACTATCATAATGGATTATCCTCGCGTTTACGGAAAGAAATATAAGTGTGGTCAATGCGGCTGTGAATGGAGAGAGAAATAAATCTTAAACCGAATTTTTTTAACAATTATTTTTTATTATCCTTTTTTTAAATTAAATAAGAAATAATCTTTCTCCTATAAATGTTGCCAAGTCAATTATCTTTAACTTATTTTTTAATTCTTTATGTGCAGGGGATAGACTTGGTTCAGTTAAATAACAAGTAAAATGAGTAAGACATTTCGGGCAAGGTGCAATTAGATATTCAGCTCCGGTATTTACTGCTTCTTCAATTCGTTTTTGTCTTAACAAATGAGTATATTCATTACAACACGAAAATGTTGAAACGCCACAACAGCTAGCGTCATCTTTTACATTCTCCATTTCAACCAATTTAACTCCAGGAATAGAATTAATCAATTCTCTTGGAGAGTCATATACTTTTCCCCCTAGTCGTCCAAGTCTACACGCATCGTGATAAGTAACTATTGTTTCATGTTCTTGAGGGAATCTTAATTTTTCAAGAATTTTTTCTCTTAAAAGATATTCTGAGAAATATAAAACTTCGAAATTAAAATCGTTAATTATTTTTGGATAATCATACTTCCAGGTTCTATACCCTTCCGCACAAGATATTAATATTGTTTTTACTCCAGCTTCTCTGTATAACTTGACATTATATTCTGCTAATGTTTTAAAAGTTTCAAGATCTCCTTTACCCCATAAGATATCGTGACCACAGCATTTTTCGTTTAACACAACAGGAGCAATTCCTACTTCATTCAATAATCCAATAATTGTTTTAGCAGCGTTAGTATAATTTATATCGAAATTGTAGATAATATCGTTCATTAATGGTTGACATCCAACAAAATAGGCTATTTCACCTTTATTTATAGTTTTTAAACCTGTTCCCTCTAAGAATCCTAATTTATCTGGAGGATTAGGATTTTCAATCATGATTTTTGAAATTAAAGAAAAAATACCGTCGTGAGTTTGACATTGGCTAATTTTATCAAATTCAGAATCATTATTTTTAGCGTATTTTCTCAATTCTAAAACTAATTCAGGAATTTTTACCCCAACCTTATCCTGAGTCATCGGACAATATGTTGTACACTGACCACAAGTAAGGCATTCCCATATATTATTTTTGGAAATTGCTTCATCAACCGTTAAAAAATTTAGATCATTTATTAAATCTCGAGGAGAAAATATTCCTAAATGCGAGAGTGGACAAACATTAACACAGCGATTGCAATTAAAACAATAATTTGCCGCAGCTGTTACTTTTTTAAGTATGTTTTCACTATTTAGTTTTTGATTTTTTTCGTCTTTATCTTTAGTTTCTGTCATATTCCACGATAAACAATAAATATCCTGTGTAAATATAATTCATTGACGATTTTATATGCTATTGTTTTAAAATATATTACTTTAAATATTAATAAGAATTAGCGAATTTCAATTTATTTTACTTAATTCAATTTTTTAAATAATATTATTATTAATTCGCTTTAACTAACTTAAGTTTTTTAATAAGTTT
>JBHLLE010000032.1:0-9454 GCA_048885945.1 Candidatus Hermodarchaeota archaeon
ATTAAAAACCTTGCAGAATGGTAAATAATATTAATATAAGTAAGTTAGGAGAAATCGAATTAATTAAGCTTATTGAAGATTTAATTTTCAATAAAACGGGAAAGAAACTGATTAGAGACGATAGCTTTTTTTTTCCATTAAAAGGTGAGACTATTTCTGATAATAAGGACGAAATTATTTCTGTTTTAAACTCAGATATGCTAGTGTCAACCACAGATATCCCCCCCCAAATGAGCTATAAACAAATAGGTCGTAAAGCAGTACTTATGAATATTAGTGATTTAATAGTGAAGGGTGTTATGCCAAAAGGAATTATTATTTCGTTTGGTTTGAATAAAAACTTAAAATTAAAAGACTTCAGGGACCTAATGGAAGGAATAATTGATTATTGTAAAAAATGGAATTTGGATTATATCGGTGGAGACCTTAATCAAACTAATGAATTGATTATAAATCCTACGGTTTTTGGATTTCAAAAAAAGTCAAAAATAATCTACCGAAATGAGATGGAGCCCGGTGATTATGTATTAGTTAATGGGAAGTTTGGATTAACTGGGGTTGGATTTGATATTCTTTTGAATAAGAAAGATAGCGGTAGGAATTTTCAACCTTATCAAAGATGCGTAAATAGCGTGTTAAACCCTTGTGAAATAGGTTTTGAAGCAATAATCTTATCTGAGAACAATATTAGAAGCGCAAGTATAGATTCTTCAGACGGATTAGCTAAATCGCTCACAGATTTAATGTTATCTAATCCAACAAAAAGTATAGGTTTTGAAATAGAGTTTAACGAGGCTCTTATAGATGAAGACGCGATTAAATATTCGGAAGAATTTAACGTTCCTTTAGAAAAATTAGTTTTTAATGGTGGTGAGGAGTTTATTCATATTTTTACTATCAATCCAAAGAATTATGATTTTGCGATAAAAAAAATTAGGGCTAAGGGTGGGCAAATCTTTAAAATTGGAAAAGTAATTCCGGAAGAAACTATATACGTTTTAAAAGATAATAAGAAATTTGAGTTAAAAAACCGTGGATATGAACATTTCAAGTGAATTGTTTCTTTAGAGCAATTCAAGCAATTTACTAATTTTAAACTACATAGAAAAAGTTTTATATTATTAAAGATTTAATCTGTTACAATTTTCTTTAAAAATAATTTTTTACTAAATCATATTATTTGGATTTACTGCTTAAGGGCTATTAGCGCAGGCAGGTAGCGCAGCAGGCTTTTAACCTGAAGGTCGTGGGTTCGATTCCCACATAGCCCGTTTTATCTTATTATCTTTTTTTAATATATAAAATTCCGTAAGATTGAATTTTGATTGTTGAATATTTATTATATATATTATTATTTTTAGTAATTAACATGGATGATCTCAAACTTAAATTACCTTCAGACGAGTCAGAACAATTGTTAGTGAAGTCTCAGGACACAACTAACCCAGAATTTGGATGTATACCCGAAAAAAGAGATATTGATACGCTGTTACAAAAAGGAATTATTAATTTGGATAAACCAAGTGGTCCAACTAGTCATGAGATTGTAACATGGGTTCGTAAAATATTAAATGTAGAATTAGCTGGTCATGGAGGCACGTTAGATCCTAAGGTTACTGGAATTTTACCTTGCGCTCTTGGAAAAGCTACGCGCGTCTTGTCTGCATTGTTAAGCGCGGGAAAAGAATATGTAGGAGTTATGTATCTGCACTCAATTGAACCAAAAAAGAAGTTAGAGTCAATTTTTAAAATATTCAGTACTAAACTATATCAAAGACCTCCCCTAAAATCATCAGTTGCTAGAAAACTAAGAGTGCGAGAAATTTATTATTTAAAACTTCTTGATCTTAATAAAAATCACGTTTTATTTCTTGTAGGATGTGAGGCGGGAACTTATATAAGGAAATTATGTTACGATATTGGAGAAGCCCTATGTTCCGGCGCACATATGCTTGAATTAAGGCGTACTAGAGTAGGAAATTTTTCAGAAGATCTTAACCTGAGTACTCTTCAAGATCTAAAAGATGCGTTCACAATTTATAATCTAGAAGGAAACGAAGATTATTTAAGAAAAATAATCTTCCCAATGGAAAAAATGGTCGATCACATGCCAAAGATTTTTGTTAGAGATACTGCAGTCGATGCTATATGTCACGGTGCAGATTTAGCCGCTGCAGGCGTTTGTTACATTGATGCAAGAATTGAACCTGGTATGCAAATCGCTTATATGACTTTAAAAAAGGAGATTATTGGATTTGGGATGGCAAAAAAGACTGCAATTGAAATATATAAAGCAAAATCGGGAATAGTAGCAAATACAAAGAAAGTATTTATGGAACGAGGAATTTATCCTCATTGGAAGGATAAAAAATCAGATTAGATAGTGAATTTTTAACAATAAATGAATATGACAAATCGAAATCAACATTATTCTTCAGAAAATCCAGAAACAGATTTAAAAGTCTTTACTCTTTCAGACAGTTTAAGAAAACACTTATACATATTTAAAACAACCACAGGAGTTTTTTCGTTTAAAAAGCTAGATTTAGGAACAAAAATATTTATTGAACAGATGAAAATTCCTAAAGAACAAAGTACTTTATTAGATTTAGGATGTGGATACGGTCCAATAGGAATTGTCTTAGGGTACGAATCGTCTCAGAGTAACGTATATTTTGTAGATGTAAATAGACGCGCGATTTGGTGTACTAAAGAGAATATTAAAATTAATCTACCTCTTGATAGAGATCGAATGAATGTGTTAATTGGTAATTATTTAGAACCTATTAAGAGTAAAGGAGTTGTTATGGATGCTATTTATATGAATCCTCCTCTAAGGCAAGGAAGAGAGGATTTTTTGAATTTATGTAAAGATATACCTAGCGTTTTAAAGTCTGGAGGTACTTTTCAATTCGTAATAAGAAAAAAAATGGGAGCCTCTTTTATTTTGAATCACTTAGAAAAGACTTTTCATCGTAATACCCTAGATATCAATATCTTGTGCAAAAGAAGTGGTTATTGGGTCTTTGAATTGAGATTTTATTAAGAGCGATTTTAGTTAACAAAATTCAAATAATTTTTACTAGAAAACAGAAAAATTTTTTACCAAAGCTACACTTATAAATTAATAATTTGGAAATTTCTTGAGGAATTTCTTTTGACAAAGAAAAAGAAAATAGATGTATTACTTCATGAGCTAGTACCTCATCACGTCCTTTTAACAAAAAAAGAAACTCGAGAACTTTTAGATAAATATCAAATAACTATTATTGATTTACCTCATATGTTTGAAAAGGACCCAGTTGCAGTTGCGATCGGCGCAAAAGAGGGAGATGTTGTCAAGATAGTTCGGGATTCCACTACTACGGTAAAGTCAGTAGATTATTATAGATATGTAAAAAAAGAAAAGGTATAGTATGAAATTCTCTTTATATAAATCGAAACCAATAATGAGGGTTTATAAAATTTGAGCTCTGAAAATAGTTTAAGTAATGAAGATAAATGGGTAATTTTAAAAAGTCTTTTCGATGAGAAAGGATTAGTTCGCCAACATTTGGATTCTTACAATAATTTTATTGAAATGGAAATGCAAGATATTGTAAACGAATCTGGTGAAGTAGTTCCAGACATTCCTGGTTTTAAAATAAAGTTTGGTAAAATTAAAGTAGGAAATCCTAAAGTACGCGAGGCAGATGGAGCAACCATGGAGATAACGCCTATTGAAGCAAGGATTAGAGAACTATCTTACGCGGCAGATATTACGTTAGAAATGACTCCTATCACCATAGATGAAAGGACTCAAAGAGAAGAAGCGGAAGAAACCTTGGATATCTATATTGGTAAAATACCCATAATGTTAAAAAGTTGTCGTTGCCCTTTAGAAAGTTTAACTGAACAAGAATTGATAAATCGTGGTGAAGATCCGTTAGATCCTGGTGGGTATTTCATTATTAATGGAACTGAGAGAGTCTTAGTAACCCAAGAAGATTTGGCTCCTAATAGAATTTTAGCGGAAGAAGCTAGTAGGAGTTCCAGCGCAACTCATCAAGCAAAGGTGTTTTCTACTAGAAGCGGATTTAGAGCACCTGTGACCATTGAGAGAAAGAAGGATGGTAATTTACGAGTCTCATTTCCGTCTGTTCCTGGAAAAATACCATTAGCGATATTAATGAGGGCATTAGGTCTACATTCCGATAAAGAGATATTTGAAGCGATTTCTGAAAATCCAGAAATACAGAAAGAATTAATTCCAGTAGTTGATGTCGCGGCAGAAATACAGGTTTTGAAAGACCCTGAAAAATCTCAGCAAAATGCACTTGATTATATAGGAAAGCGAGTTGCTATTGGGCAAACTAAAGATTATCGTATACGACGGGCGCTTCAAGTTTTAGATAGATATCTGTTGCCTCATATTGGAAACGACGAACAAGATAGGATTAAAAAAGCATATTATTTAGGTCAAATGGCCCAAAAAGTGATGGAACTTGCTTTAAACCTAAGAGAACCAGACGATAAAGATCATTATGCTAATAAGAGATTAAAATTAGCAGGAGAATTGTTTACATCATTGTTTAGAGTAGCTTTTCTTAATTTAGTAAAGGACATTAAATATCAATTGGAGAGAACTGCGGTGCGAGGTAGAGCACCAAACATAAAGACTGCGGTGAGAGCAGATGTAATAACAGAAAGAATTAGGCACGCCTTAGCAACAGGAAACTGGGTGGGAGGTAAAGCTGGAGTTAGTCAATTATTAAATAGGACAAATCACGTAGGAACTCTTAGCCATTTAAGACGCGTAATTTCTCCTTTAAGTAGAAGTCAACCTCATTTTGAAGCAAGAGATCTTCATCCTACTCAATGGGGTAAAATATGTCCCGCTGAAACCCCTGAAGGTCCAAATTGTGGATTGGTTAAGAATCTAGGATTAACCTCCATTATTTCTGTGGGAATGGACGAGCGAATTCTGGAAAACATCTTAATTGATATAGGAGTAATCCCTATAAACGAAGTTAAAAATATTAAAGGCGATAAAGTAAAAGTTTTTCTTAATGGTAAGCTAATAGGCATTCATCAACAACACAACGCGTTTATTTATCAAATACGAAAAAAACGTCGAAAAGGAGAAATAGGTCAACACGTTAATATTGGATATTATCCCGATTCTAAAGAAATACAAATAAATTGCGACGCTGGTCGGGCAACTCGACCGTTATTTGTATTATCAGATAAAAATCTATTAATTGCGAAGGAAGACATTGAAAAGTTATTACAAGGGAAGTTTATTTGGTCTGATTTAATTCAAAAAGGAGTCATTGAATATTTAGACGCAGAAGAAGAAGAAAATGCCTATATCGCCATGTTTGAAGAAGATATAAAGGCAGAACATACCCATTTGGAAATTTCCCCAGCAGCTATATTAGGAATATGTGCGTCAATTATTCCTTTTCCTGAGCATAATCAATCCCCAAGAAATACCTACGAAGCGGGAATGGTTAAACAAGCACTGGGATTGTTTGCTGCGAACATGCACCTTAGATTGGACACTAGAGGGCATACATTACACTATCCTCAACAGCCACTTGTAAAAACTAGCCCTATGGAAATAATTGGATTCAATAAAAGACCTGCGGGGCAAAATTTCATTATTGGGATGATGAGTTTTGAAGGATTCAATATCGAAGACGCTATTATAATAAATAAAGGGTCTATTGAACGAGGTCTTGCTCGTAGTCATTTCTTTAGAACGTACGACGCTGAAGAGAGGAAATATCCCGGTGGAGAAGTAGATAAATTTGAGATCCCTGAAAGAGGAGTTAGAGGATTTAAATCAGCAGAATCATATCGATTGCTGTCAGAAGAAGATGGCATTATTGAACCTGAAACTCAGGTGGATGGAGGAGATGTATTAATAGGAAGAACGTCCCCTCCTAGATTTATTAAGTCTTACGAAGAATTTGAATTAATGCAACCTAATAGAAGAGAAACTTCAAAAAACATGAGGCATAACGAAAAGGGAATCGTCGACACTGTAATTATTTCAGAAACAGTAGATGGCAACAAACTAGTAAAGATAAAGGTAAGAGATTTAAGAATTCCAGAGTTAGGGGATAAATTCTCTTCTCGACATGGTCAAAAAGGAGTGCTTGGACTTGTAGTTCCCGACTATGATATGCCTTTTACAGCAAAAGGTGTCAAACCTGACATAATCGTAAATCCTCACGCAATGCCTTCAAGAATGACTTTAGGACAATTGTTCGAAGGTATTAGCGGAAAAATTGCGTGCAATAGGGGAAAATTAGGGGATGCTACGGCATTTGAGTGGTCTGATATTACAAAACTACAAGAGCAATTGGTGGAAGCTGGATTTGAGTTCAATGGACGGGAAGTCATGTACAATGGAATAACTGGAGAGAAATATGAATCGGGAATTTATTGTGCGCCAATTTATTACCAAAAACTATATCATCTAGTTGCTGACAAATTACATGCGAGAGCTAGGGGTCCTGTCCAGATTCTAACTCGTCAGCCAACTGAGGGGCGAGCTAGAGAAGGGGGGCTAAGATTCGGAGAGATGGAACGAGATTGCTTAGTTGGTCATGGTTCTGCATTACTATTAAAAGAGAGACTTTTAGATGAATCTGATAGAACAGTAATATTAGTATGTGAGAAATGCGGGCTTTTAGCTGTTTACGATCGAAATCGCGATAAAAGGTATTGTCCCGTGTGCGGGGAAGGTACTGTAATATCAAAAGTTGTCTGTTCTTATGCTTTCAAATTGTTACTACAAGAAATGATGAGCTTAGGATTAGCTCCAAGGCTTAAATTAAAAGAAAAGATTTAACATAATTTTTTTAACCTTATTTTATATAACTAAAAAATTAATATTTGATCACCAATCAATATCCAGCGTTCATTAAGAAGAAATGAAATGATAATCCTAATAATACTGACCCTGTTACTATTGTAATCACGGATAATTTTATGGAGATTTCTCTTCCATATTTAGTATATAAAATTAAAATAGTTAAGCATACAGCCCCAATCCCAAAAAAAGTCCATGCTAAAATCCATAACGTAAGGGATGGTCCATCAAATGTTTCTCCATAAGGTCTTTCCCACCAATTATCTCCACCACCAAATAGATCATCCCAGATCGTTTGCAATATTATATTTGTTATTAGAGAGTATAACCAAAGAAACATATTAGTTCAAAATAATTTTTTTTTAGCGTGTTTAAGTTATCAATATTTTATTTTTTTTTAAGTTTTTCAATAAAGAGAATATAAATAGCTTAATTTTTTTAATGATTATAACATAAATTCTTTAAGAAAGAATTAAGTAATGGTATAAACATGCATTTTCTAAGTAAATTAATTAAAACTCCTACATTAGAGGACCCTGTAAATAAAGATATGGACGTACATCGTCATTTTTATCGATACTCCAAAGGGGATTTCTTAGGACCTGCTATAAAAATCTCCAGAACCAAATCCAGAATCACATTAAAAGGTACCCATGAATATGAAGATGTAATACTAGAATTAATATTAAATGCTGCTAGCGAAGATAATATAGAAATTAAAGGCGTGTTAATTACAGGAACGGATCTTAGTGATGAGATTACTCACTTAAATCTAGACTGGAGTTTAAAAAAATCTACTGGCAAAACGAAAAATTTTAAGGCAGAATTTACTGATAAAATTAACAAAAACACCCTGTTAAACGCGATTAAAGTTTTTAGAAAGAATTCTTATCTATTACTATCCTTTAATTTGAATCCAACTTGTAAAGTTACAACTAAAAAGAGAATACCTCAGCCTTCTAAGAAAAAAGCTGAAGACGATGACATCAACGCACGAGTTCAATTTTGCACGGGTATAATGAACACTACAGAAAAAAATATTAAATTATTAGTGGATACCTTGCTAAAAGATTTCATAGCAGAAATTCCAGATCAATGGAAAAGCATAACGCTGACCAATAATTATAAAATAACAGAGATAATTTTACCTAAAAATGAAAAAAGTTCTTTGATGATGAGAATAAAAGCTATAAGAAAGGGGAAATTATTCCGTACTTTAGAATTGGATGGAGATTTAATAGAAAAACAATATAATATTGTTGTTTAAAATTTGATATCAAGAAATTATCTTAGATTTTTACATAAATTTATTTTTTTTTGAAAAATTATAAGTAATAACTATTTGTTATATAAGAAGAGTTAAAAACAATGACAATGGATTCTTTATTAAAATCCTTTTTATATCTAATTGGAGGAGAAGTAGCAATAGAAGTTGGAACTGAGCTCTTAAATTCTAAAGATGAAGATATAACTGACGAGGACATTACAGAAAACATCAAAGAACGGATAGAAGGAAAGGGTATTGACTTCGAACCGGATGAGAGTGAAATTTTAAAATTGAATACCGTGCGTAAGACACTTTACAAGTTATATAGTGAAAAATTAGCACAGTTTAGACGTATTAGAGACAAAAGTAGTGGATGGTTTATATATTATTGGTGGGCTGAATTTGATTTAATTGACGAAATACTCATGAATAAAAGGAAAATTATTGAACGTAAATTGAGAGATAGGTTAGAATACGAAGAAAATAATTATTTCTTTATTTGTAAGAAATGCAATAAATCTCATTATAAATATCGCTTTGATGAGGCATTTGAATTGAATTTCAGATGTCCAGATTGTGGTGGACCGCTTGAAGCTCAAGATAACCAAAAAATTATTGACTTTCTTAAAGAAAAAATTGTCCTTAATCAGAAAACTAAGGATGCTTTAAAATTAACGGAGTAAAAAATTATTTTTTCTTTTTTATAAAAGCAATCTCTCCAAGAGAAGTCCCTGAGGATTTTTTCATGTATTTATCCGTATTAATTTCAATTTTATCGCTTTCTGTTAATAGAGTAATGTTAAATACGTTCTCGATTTTTTTAGCTAGTTTAATGGTTGGTTCGAAACCAGATTCTATTCTTCTTATTAAAGAGGGTTTTTCGTTTAGTTTCTGGGCAAATTGCTCTTGATTTAGGTTTGCTTTCACCCTTGAATTTCTAACTCTTTTTGCAAAATCGGGTACTAATTCTAATGAGGGTTCTAACGCGTTTTTTGAACTATATTTTGGCTTTTTAGTTGGTCTTCTTGATTTTATGGTACTAATTTTATCTTTAGGAATATTAGAAACGATTTTAGTCCCATATTGGGCGCAACTTTGGCAAACCTTTAGCTTAGCGCCTTCAATGATTACTTTTTGTCCTTTACCCCAAATTTTACCTCCACAAATAGGGCATTCGTCTACTGAGTCAAAATTTTTCTTTTTATACATAGAAACTCTTACTTTATATGTTGATAAATAAATTGTTTTTATTATATAATTATAATAGAGGAAATTCTTATAATTTATGTTTTTAATGAAATTTTATAAAATATAATCTGTAGGTT
>JBHLLE010000032.1:9464-11242 GCA_048885945.1 Candidatus Hermodarchaeota archaeon
TTTTTTAAATTTAAAAATTTATATATAATTAACTGATAAACTTAAATTTAAATGAGTTAAAATTATTATTAAATTAGAATTACTTTATAAAAAATTTAGGTATACTCGTTTTGACAACCACAAAAGAGAAAAAGAAAAAAGAAGAAGCTAAAGATGGAGAATACTTAATCACGTATACTAGACATCTAGAAAAAAGACTACGTAATCTTGAGACGGAAAAACAATTATTGGATGCTGAAAGATTACGATTAGAACAAGAACTTCACAGTTTAAGGAATGAAATTGACAGATTAAGAGAACCTCCATTAGTTTCTGCGACGGTTATTGATCTATTAGATGAAGCTAAAGGAAGAGCAATTGTAAAGAGTTCTACGGGACCGAGTTTTGTCGTAAACGCGAGTAGGAAAGTTAAAAACGAAAAATTAGATCCGGGCATGAGAGTGGCTCTAAATCAGCGAACTTTTGCGATAATGGAAGTCTTGCCCACAAAATTAGATCCTTTTGTTAAAGGAATGGAAGTAATTGATTCAATTCCAGACGTATCTTATAGTGATGTTGGGGGGCTCGACGATCAAGTCCAAGAAGTCAGAGAGACAGTTGAATTACCACTTAAAAAACCAGAGCTCTTTAAGAAAATCGGTATTGAACCTCCTAAGGGCGTATTACTCTATGGAGCTCCTGGAACAGGAAAAACCTTATTAGCTAAAGCAGTTGCCCATGAAACTGAAGCTACATTTATTAGAATAATAGGTTCTGAATTAGTTCAGAAATTTATAGGAGAGGGTGCTCGTTTAGTAAGAGAAATCTTTAATTTAGCTAAGGAAAAAGCTCCAACCATATTATTTATAGATGAATTGGATGCGATTGGGTCCCAACGATTAAAAATAGCGACTTCTGGTGACAGAGAAGTTCAAAGAACCTTAATGCAGCTTTTAAGTGAACTGGATGGTTTTGAAGTTAGAGGTGACGTAAAGATCATTGGAGCGACAAATAGAGTGGATATCTTAGATCCTGCACTCCTAAGACCAGGTAGATTCGACCGAATGATTGAATTTCCAATACCCGATGAAAAATCGAGAGAATCGATTTTTAAAATCCATAGTAGAAATTTAACTATTGAAAGCGAATTGAACATCAAAAAATTAGTCGATCAAACGGAGGGAGCAACGGGGGCAGACATTAAAGCAATTTGTACCGAAGCAGGTATGTTTGCGATACGCAGAGACGCAGAGCAAATTAATGAAAGCGATTTTATAGATGCGATAAATAAAGTAATGCGTAAAGCTAAAGAAAAATCAGTAGAATCACGACTTTACATGTAACCTTATTTTTTATGCTTTCTTTTTTACCTTAATTTTAATGTAAATATTAAAATCTAAAATGAATAACGAAAATATTTTAGATTTAAGAAAAGTTAAAGCCATCAGCGATTACCAATTTGGTAAAGAGGTCACAGATATTCTTTTCAACGATCTTGAGAACATCCATATTGAAAAATCAAAAAACACCAATAAAATAAGATATATTTATTTAAAAGACAAATTACTTCTGACTCTAAGACCGAATAATAGCCTTTATACCTTAACATTTTTTTCTGCTAGAAAAGTATTAAAGAATACTAAACCTCCTAAATTAAGAGTTGTTGTCATGAATGACGTTTCAGAATTCATTAAAAAAGGACGGAATGTTTTTTGTAAACACGTTATCGATATCGACGATAATTTACGTACTTTAGATGAAATCATCGTAGTTGACGAAAAGGATAATTTGTTGGCAAT
>JBHLLE010000032.1:11252-12231 GCA_048885945.1 Candidatus Hermodarchaeota archaeon
CTTACATTAAAACCTTCAAAAGTGGAGTAGCTATAAATATTAGAAAAGGAATTAATAAATTAAAAAATAAAAACTTCATTTAATTATAATAACATAACACTAGGATATTAAAAGTGAGATAATATGAAATTACCTAAAGAGATGCAGAAAAAAGAAAAAAGCAAACCAAAGCGACCTCAAGCTGTTGCAAAACGAGATGGTCAACAATTTGGATCTAGACAAATGCGTCGAAAAATGCAACAACAAGGAATAGACATGGAACCTATCGATGCGGTAAAAGTAATTATTGAAGGCCCAGAAAAATCGCTTGTTATTGAAAATCCAGAAGTCGTATTAATGAAACAGATGGGACAAGAAATTTACCAAGTAATAGGGACAGCAAATGAATTTTCTTCAGAAGAGATCAGTGTTACTCAGAGCGATGAAAGCGAAGAAGTAGAACTTCTTGATGATTCGGGCCCACAACCTACCATTACAGAAAACGATATAATGCTTGTTGCGGCACAAGCTAATGTTGATAAAAGCGAAGCTGAAGCAACTTTAATAGAATGCGATGGAGATATTGCTAAAGCAATTTTACTTCTTAAAAACCGCCCATAATTATTCTAATAGAGAGAAAAGATATAAAAAAAACCTTAAGAATAATAAAAACTTTAAAATTATATCAATTATACAACGTGTTTTGATAGTACATGTCAAAAATTAAGAAAAAACCTGTAGATAGGGCAACAACAACAGTTACTAAAGAGGATATTAGATTTGAAAATATGATTAAAAACGCAGGCTGGATGTTTTTAATTTCATTAGGTGTGTTTTTAGCGTACTATTACATTTTTGATTTTCTATTAGAATTAGTGGAAGTCGAAATTATTGCTATGATTTATTCCTACGTTGTATATACTGGAACCTCAGCTGGTTTTTGTTTCGGCTTATCAACAAAAATAGCGAGAAATAGAGATAAGAAAAAAGAGATTTTTGT
>JBHLLE010000033.1:0-12176 GCA_048885945.1 Candidatus Hermodarchaeota archaeon
TCGGAACTCGCTGAACTAGTTGAAGCCAATGGAGTAGTGATCATTGGAAGAGTACTTAAGATGAAAATCCCAGCAAGAATTAAGACAGTAGAAGTCAGTAGGATCTTCTTTTTTGTAGATAGATTTCTCATTTTTAATGACCAATGACTGTTTATAAATACGATTTGTTATCGTACTTGTATTTTATTTGGATTATCTATTATTTAATACTTGCTTACAAAAACGTTAATTATATTTTTTTATATATTTATATATCTCTGGAAGTGTCGAAATAGATTTTTTCTTTTTAAAAGAATCAGATTATTTTTCAAATTATTATAATTTAATCATCATTTTTTTATTACGAACAATTATAAAAAGTAGAGATTTATATAAAGCATAGAGAAATCACGCAGAAATTTGGTGATAATAATAAATATCGGGTTATTTATTTGTGATTGTGGGAAAAATATAAGTGGCGTAATTGATAATGAGAAGTTGATTAAATATTTCGAAAAAAGATCTGAGGTATATGTATTTAGAAACCAATATCTATGTTCAGAATCAGGATTAAGAGAACTAAGCGAAGAATTAAACCAAAATCAAATTGATCGTGTTGTTATTGCAGCATGTTCCTTCAAACTTCATGGAGAGCTATTTAGAAAAACAATAGAACAAGCGGGTATTAATAGGTTTCTTATATCTTTTGCAAACATTAGGGAACAAAATTCTTGGGTTCATCCGGACGATCAAGAGAAAGCCACCGAAAAAGCAATAGATCAAATTAATATGGCAATAGAGCAATTAAGACTTTTAGAACCTTTAAAAGTGCAATACTCCAATATTACCCCTTCAACACTAATAATTGGGGGCGGTATTGCGGGAATCAAGGCAGCGATGGTAATCGCAGATGCGGGGTATAAAGTGTATTTAGTAGAAAGAGACTTAACTATTGGTGGTCATATGGCATTATTTGATAAAACTTTTCCTACACTTGATTGTAGTATATGTATTTTAGGGCCCCTTATGAGCGAAGTCAATGCTCACCCCAATATTGAATTATTAACCTATTCAGAAATAGAAACAGTTGAGGGGTATGTAGGGAATTTTGATGTGGTTATCAATAAGAAGCCCAGATTTATTGTTGAAGAAAATTGTATTGGATGTTTTGATATATGTAGAGAGGTGTGTCCTATTGATGTTGAAGACACGTTCTATCCAAGAAAAGCTATAGACGTTCCTTATCCACAAGCTATACCTCTTTATCCAAACATATTAGAACAATATTGCATTGGATGTAAAGCATGTGAACAAGCTTGCGATAGAGATGCAATAGATTTTGATCAAAAACCTCAAAAAATTAATATTAAAGTAGGGGCGATTATTGTAGCAACTGGATTTAAAACATTTGATCCTTCTTTATTATCTGAATTAAATTATCAAAAATATCTTGATGTTATAACTACTATGCAGATGGAAAGACTATTAAATAATGATGGTCCTACTTCGGGAAAAGTAGTTAGACCATCAAATGGAATCGCTCCTAAGAGAATTTCTTTTATTTTATGCGTCGGTTCTCGTAATATAAAAATTCATCGTGAATATTGTAGTCAAGTTTGCTGTAATGTGGCTATTAAACAGGCAGTTCTAACTAAAAAAGAATATCCAGATACTAAAATCAACATATATTTTAATGATATAAGAGCTATAGGAAAAAATTGTGAAGAATTTTACAATAGAGCTCGTGAAGTGTTTGGAATAAGATTTATTAAAAGTAATGTGTCTGCGGTTTTAAAAAGTGATACTGCTGATGAATTACTCGTACGTGGAGAAAACATTATTGAAAATAGCCTCTTTGAAAATAAAACTGATTTAGTAGTCTTAGCAGTAGGAATTGAACCTGCAGAAGATACTGATGAGTTAAGCCAAATTCTTAACATATCACAAGATCCCTATGGATTTCTGCTCGAAAAACATCTTAAAGTTAGACCTTCTGAGACTTCAGTTAATGGTATCTATTTGGCAGGAATGATTCAAGGCCCCAAAGATATCCCAAATAGTATTGCTCAAGCAGAAAGCGCAGCAGCTAAAGCTATTTCGTTGCTAACAAAAGGCAAAGTAGAATTAGATCCCCATGTAGTATACTTTAAACCTGAAAATTGTGATTTATGTAGATTATGTGAAAATATCTGTATATATAACGCAATAGATATTCACGATAATAATCTCAAAATTATTCAAGCAAATTGCTCTGGATGCGGCGCTTGTGCCGCAATGTGTCCTAATGATGCGTTATATATCCCAGGATTCACGAGAGAGCAGATTCTAGCTCAAATAAAAGCGATTTTGAGAGAGAAAAGAGAATTTCCGCTAATTGTAGCGTTTTTATGTAATTGGTGCTCATATATGGGCGCAGATCTTGCGGGAACGAGTAAAATCACGTATCCAACTAATGTTAGAGTAATTCATGTAATGTGTACTGCGATGTTAGATCCATCCTTAGTTTTTGAAGCATTTTTTAATGGTGCTGATGGCGTATTAATTGCGGGATGTCACGAGCAAGATTGTCATTACGGTAAAGGTTTTATAAAGGCAAAAACCAGATACGCAGGGATCAGAGAAATTTTAGCAATATCAGGAATAAACGAAGCTAGAGTTAAAATAGAAAGTGTTTCAGCAGGAGAAGGAGAAAAATTCGCTCGTGTAATATCAGAGTTCAGAGAACAACTAGATCAATTAGGTCCAATAAAACCAGAAGAGTATAAGCGACCTGTAATTCTAGATAAAACTGAAAAGCAAAAAGCAAGATTAGATGAAATATGAAAAAATTTTCAAGATATTGGGAGGCATTAACATTTGCAGCTCAAAATCACGGACTAACTTTGAGAAAAGACGAAAAAACACCCTATATCGTACATCCTTTAAGAATTACTGCGATCTTGAGAGCAGCAGGATTCTCAGAATACGAGCACGAAGACTTAATGATAGCGGCTCTTTTTCACGATCTTGTTGAAGATACGAATGTATCAATAAAAGAAATTACAAATAAATTTGGGACTAAAGTAAGTTCAATTGTAGAAGAACTTTCTAAACCTAAACAAGGTAATAAAGACGAATGGTTAAAAACTTTTGATAAATATTCAAAGGAAGCTCAAATTATTAAAATGGCAGATCGAATTGATAATCTCATGGATATGAAAATTGAGAGCTGGTCAAATGAAAAGAAAAAGTCATATGCGGAACAGGCAAAGAACATTTTATTTAAATGTAGAAATGCGAATTCTGATTTAGCATTTGAGCTGGAAAAAGTGATTGCATACACTTTAAAAAGTATATAGGTTGAATTGATAATATAATTTGTTCTTTTTTTCATTTAAAGTTAAATTATAAAAGTAATTTTTATCGAAATATTTTCTTCATTTTTTTATTTCTATAAATCTTATTAATGGGAGTATTATATCATATTATAAGAAGAGGAATAAATTCATTTTTCTATAATACATTTATCATGAGAATAAGATCTGTTACAATAGGTCAAAAAATTCCTATTCTATACGAAGCAGAAGGAACAGAGGTATTCCTTGAAAATAGATTGGAGATGTTCTCTAGCTTTAATGGAGAAATAATTGATGAATTTCTAAATAACAATATTCTGGTTGATTCGAAAAGAATTTGCTCCCAACCGTTATTAAACTATGAAGATCAAATAGCTTACAGAAAAGATGTAAAGGAAACATTAGCATTGATAAATTCTGAGTTATTAATATTGCAAAGAATGTTTAAGAAACATAATTTCAATTATTTTGCTTGCTGTACTATGCTTGCTAAAGAATTAAGGAATTTGGGTATATTTGAGAAATTAGTATTAAATGACTTTGATAAGTTTATAAAAGATTTTCCAACTTTTTTTACCTCGCTACCAGTTATAAATGGAAATGAAATTAGTTTTACGGCTTTAAAGTTAGGATCTAAACTTATTAAGAAGCTATCAGAACCAGATCCTATAAATAATTTAAGATTTTGTATTAATTGTAATGTACCACCTAATACACCATTTTTTCCCGCAGCATACCATAGGAATGTGGAAGAACCTGCATTTTCAATTGCTGTTGAAATGGCAGATGAGTTAGTTAAAGTTTTTAGTCAAGCATCAAATTTAATTGAAGCAGCAAATAGTCTTAAAAAAACATTTAATAAAATATATGATGACATTATAAATATCTGGAAAAAAGTGGAATATAGACACAACTTAAAATTTATAGGAATAGATTTCTCTCCAGCACCTTTCCCAGAATTAGAAAGGAGTATTGGAGCTGCAGTTGAAAATCTAGGAATTGAATATTTTGGATCCTATGGTACCTTATTAGCTATAGCTCTAATTACTAAATCTATACCAAAAAAAGAAAAAGTTATAGGTTTTTCCGGTTTTATGCAACCTGTGTTAGAAGATTTTATACTCGCGAAAAGAAATGCCGAAAATAGATTTAATTTAGAAGATCTATTATTATATTCAACGATATGTGGTACTGGATTAGATTGTATTCCGTTACCAGGAGATATAACAGAAAAAGAATTATTTTATATTTTACTAGATATTAGTACTATATCAGTGTTGCACAAAAAACCTTTAACAGCAAGACTGATGCCAATACCAGGAAAACAAGCAGGAGATAAGGTACAATTTGATTTTGAATATTTTTCTCCTTCGAGGGTGATGAATATCAAACGATTATTAAATATAGAAAAGAACGACATTTACCACCAAAATGAACATTCTTTTAATTTTGATTTATTGTAATAACATTTTTTAGAGTAATTTACTAAATAATAAATGAAAACAATAAAAATGAAAGTAAGGTCAATATATAATTTCATGAGTAGAAATAAGTTCAAACCAAAAAAACCGGAAGAACTATTATTTTTTAACGAGGCATTTGAATACTTCAATCGGTTTGATAAAAGAGATCTTGTTTTTCATCAAGATCCTGAAGAACTGACTCCCAATCAGTTAAGAGATCAAATGCTCGATGAACTTAATAATCTAAGAGAGATTATCGCTAATCATCCTGATCAAAAATTAGAAAAGCTTTCTAATAAAGAAAAGTCGCACTATTCAAAATTTATAAAATATTATAGCGTTTGTCCAATATGTGGAGAACTTAATCATTATCATAATCTTAAAAAGTTTTTCTTTGACGAGGAAAATGAGAATATAAAAAATAAATTAGTAAATTTTATGGATTTTCAAATTAAATCCAACAGAAAACTAAACAATTTTAATATCGATATCGGAATTCCATGTTGTAAATGCTTTAAAAAGCATTTTTAATATAAAATAATTAAAATAGGCTCCTTTTGCTAGCTTTATTGATTTGATAAGAAACTAACTGATTCTTTTTTATAAATTAATAATTATAAAATATTAAAAAAAAAAATATTTAGTAAATTATTCCTAATTCACATAGATAAAATAATTTTTTTCAAGATACCAAACATTTCTAAAAAAGGGATTTCATGATATTAGAAGATAATGCAAGTGAAAGAATTAAAAGATTTAGAAGAAGATATCTCGACGAAATTCCGTTCGTCTCAATTGAAAGGGCAAAATATTATACGGAAAAATGGCAGGAAACTGAAGAAAGCAATGTTCCCGTAGGAATTCGAGTCGCCCTAGCCATGAAACATGTGTATGAAAACATGGGAATAGATCTAGATCCAGACGATCGCATTGCAGGAACCTGGACAGAGAATTTTCTTGGAATACCTGTAGATATTGAAAGGGGATTATTCAATGGAGTATTTGAAATAGAGTTTGATAAGAAAAAGATGAGAAAATTTGTAAGCAAAGGAAATAAACAATTAATGACTTTCTTAGAAAATAAGAATATTAGTCCAATGGAGCTCTTGGAACATACAAAGAAAATAGGAGCAGCAATGCCCAGTCTTGGTACAGATACAATGGATGCGCGTAAGATTAATCCTTATAAAATAAAAGATAAAGATAAACAAATACTACTTGAAGAATTAATCCCTTATTGGAAAGGAAAGACAATTGCTGATTTACTTGATAAAGAATTTAAGAAAAATGAAATTTACCCAGGAGAATTTGGAAGTTTCATTGAAAGTTTGCCAAGGACAACAAGTCGTAGTGATATGGTTACTTCTTTAGGATCTGCTCTTGGCGTATGGCAAGGTCATTTAATTCTAGACCATGAGACTCCTATTAAAAAAGGACTTCTTAAAATGTTAGATAAAGTCCAAGAAATGATTGAAAACAAGGATTATAAGAATCAAAAAGAATTAGATTTTTTAAAGTCAATAGAAATATCTCTTGAAGGTGTAATAGTATTTTCTCGAAGACTTGTAGAGAAAATTGAAGAAGAATTAAATAGAACATTAGAGCCCGAGAAAAAAAGAATTCTATCTCAAATGTTAGAAATTTGCCAGAAAGTTCCTTTTTATCCTGCTGAGACTTTTCGTGAAGCAATACAATCTTATTGGACGGTAAAAATCGCTGTTGAATTAGCTGTTCCATTTAATGTGCATGCTCCAGGAAGATTAGACTATATGCTTTATCCTTATTATGCAAATGATTTTAAAGAAGGACGAATCACTAGAGAAGAAGCTTGTGAATTATTTGAAGAGCTATTTTTAAAAATAATGAGCCATAATATGCGTCCAAATTCGAATGCATCGTCCGAATTTAGCCAACGATACGAGGGTTCTGAACCTGTGACTATGGGAGGTCTCACTGTAACAGGTGAAGATGCAACAAATGAATTAACCTACATAATGCTCGACGCAGCAGATAGATCGAAAGCTTCCCTAAATTTTGCAGTAAGAATTCACAAGAATACACCCGAAAAACTATGGATGAAAATTGCCGATTTACACTATCATGGAGTTTCTAGCGTTTCACTAATGAACGATGAAATTTGTCTTCAATCGTTAAAAAATAGAGGATTTTCTAAAGAAGATGCCTTAGATTATGCAATAACAGGATGTGTAGATATGTGTGCACCAGGAAAAACGGGTGGAGAAGGATTTTCCTCGATTCTATTATGTCGTACATTAGATATGGTATTCCGTAATGGAGATGCTATGACATTAATAGGATTAGTTAAAGATGTTGGAGTTGAGACAGGTGATTTAGATTCATTCAAAAGCTTTGAAGAATTCCTTGATGCATTTTTAGTCCAGGCAGATAATATGATCAAAAAAATTGTTGACGCCTCAACTATCCGAGATAGTCTTTATGCAAAATACTTACCCGCCCCTTTAATTTCTGCGTTTATGCAAGGTTGTCTTGAAAACAAGAAAGATATTAGCGAAGGAGGGGCAATTTATGATTGTGAAGGTATACTTTTTATGACGAGCATTGCAAATACGATTGATTCTTTATATGTAGTTAAAAAATTAGTTTTTGAACAAAAAATATTCACTTTAAGAGAATTACTCGATGCGGTAGATAATAATTTCAGTAATGGATACGAATGGATCCATAAATCAATTATGAATTTAGAAGGTAAGTGGGGTAATGGAAATCCAGAATCAGACGAACTTGCTCAAAAAATTACTAAACACATGTTTGAAGAAACTTATAAATATAGAACTTTTAAAGATGGATTTTATGCTCCCTTTATTAATAGTATGACAACTCATACATACGATGGACGTATTTCAATCGCAACTCCCGATGGGAGATTTGCTGCAACTCCATTTGCAGCAAGCTGTAATCCCTATAATGTTGAGGAACACGGACCAACAGGTGTGTTAAGATCGGTTACAGCTCTTCCATACGAACATGTTATGGGATGTGCGGTCAATATTCGTATGCATCCTTCTGGTATTGGTAAATCAGAAGAAGGCAAGAAAAAATGGATATCTCTGATTAAAACTTACTTTCAATTAGGAGGCGAACAACTACAACCAACCGTAGTATCCACAAAGGTTCTCAAAGCGGCTCAAGAAGACCCAGAGAATTATCGAAATATTATCGTAAAAGTTGGGGGATATAGTGCATATTTTACTGATTTAGGTAAAGAAATCCAAGACGAAATTATTTCAAGAACAGAACATGACCGTGTATAGAAAGCTTTATTTCTATAAATATCAAAACTTTCCATTTATTTACAATTTATCATTAATTTTTAATAAAATTTAATTTATATCAAACCACATCTAATTTGATCGAGTAAATGTAAATCAATTATAGGAAGAGACTATTAAATGGAAGGAGTAGTATTTGATATTCAACATTACGCTGTTTATGATGGACCCGGAATTCGTACAACAATTTTCTTAAAAGGGTGTCCTTTAAAGTGTTTATGGTGCCATAATCCAGAGTCTCAAAAACTTAATCCTGAAATTTCTTATTTTAAAGAAAAATGTGTAGGATGCGGAAAATGTGTTGAAGCTTGTCCTAATAATGCTTTAACATTAACAGAAGAGGGAGTTAACAGAAATAAAGACTTATGTCTAATTTGTGGAAAATGCGTGGAAGTGTGTCCAAATGAGGTGATGCAAATAGTTGGATTAAAAAGGACAGTAGAAGAAGTAGTTAATATCGCAGAAAAAGATAAACCTTTTTACGATAATTCAGGAGGAGGAATAACTATTTCTGGAGGTGAACCCACTTTACAATCACAATTTTTACTAAATCTTCTTAAAGCATTTAAAGAAAGAGGAATTCACACAGCAATAGAAACGTGTGGATTCTTTAAAGAAGAATTAATTAATGATCTTACTAATTTAGTAGATTTATTCTTATTTGATATTAAACACACCGATTCAAACGAACACAAGAAATTTACTGCTGTGTCGAATGAAAGAATTTTAAACAATTTTGCTAAAGTACATTCAATTGTTGGAAGTAATAGAATCATCGCTCGGATACCAATCATACCTGGTGTTAATACAGATCTTACAACAATAGAAGAAATTGCACTTTTTTTAAGAAAAATTAATTATACAGGATCCGTTCATCTAATGCCTTATAACAAAATGGCAAAAACTAAATACGAGAAAGTGGGTATGGGAGATTTATATAGAGATATGGGGGACCTAACTGAAGAAAAATTAGATAAAATAAATCAAAAATTTAAAGAATATAACTTTGAAGTAGTGTGTAATCGTTAGGATTTATTGATCGTTTTTTATTATCCAATGTGCTACTTTTTTCGGTAAAAAAAATCCAAGATAAAACTCAATGGCACTTGATATTAAGAAAATTCTAAATATAAATATCATCAGAAAAGTAATAACTGTTATCGATTGAACAAATAAACCTACATATATAATCTCTAATAATCCAATACCAAAAGAAATCATCGCCAATATTAAAAATCTTGACTTCCATTGAATTTCAGTATCACCGTATTTCATTGATTTTCTATAGAAAATAACTAGAGAAATAAAAATGATAATAAGAACAAAAAATTTGAATATTATTGAATACAGTTCAGGTTTTATCGTACAATAACCAGTAATAGTAGCAATATAATAAGGAGCTATAATAATTAGTACTACCATAATAGTCTCTAAAATAATAGTGATGGAAAAAAAGAGTGTTAAGATTACTTTTTTTCTCTCGGGATAAAGAAGATGACAAAAAGTATACATCCAAAACATTAATATTAACCCTGTTTGAACATTATTTAAGCTAATATAAAGATAAGAATTAATCGGTTTGTTAAATAAAAGATAGTAGATACATGCTATTGGACTTGACCAATAACTTGTACTAAGAGAAATCCAAGTTAAACCAGCGGTTAAAAAAACTTTTTTCCTCAGTTCAAAATATTTAAAAATCATTTTAATTGATATAATTGTTGAAATTATTACAAAAAATACATCAAAAAATACTATTGTTAATTCAATTTGAGGGATATCTTCTATGCTCATTTTAATCTCATTTATTATACCTAAAATATATATCTATCAATCCTAACATTGTGAATACTTTCATATTGATAATCAAATTATTTATAGATTATTATTAAAAGCTATGCTTGTTATGTTTTCTAATATATATTAGAAATTTTCATTATTATTCTATCGTTTGATAAAACACAGTTTTTTCAAACATTTAAATATTTTTCTTTCCTATTTATATTATATACTAGCCTTTTAGGTTAAAAAATTTAAAAAGATGTTTGTAATATGGAAATAATTGACCAAGCAAGTGATAGAATAAAAAGAATTCGCAGAAGATATCTTGATGATAAGACTCTAATTTCTATTGAAAGAGCAAAATATTATACTGAAAAATGGGCTGAAACTGAGGGAAGCAATTTACCTATTGGTGTTAGAATTGCCTTATGTATGAAAAATGTTTACGAAAAGATTCAAATCTATATAGACCCAGATGATCGTATTGCTGGCAAATGGACAGAAAGCTTTCTTGGTATTCCCATTGATATAGAGCGTGGTATATGGAATATAATACTTGAGACTGAAATTGATAAAAAAGCAATGAAAAAATTTGAAAAGAAATTTAACAAATCCTTTATAGAATATATGAATAAAAAAGGAATAGATCTTATTAAATATATAGAAGAGATAAAAGAGATGGGCGCTGCTATACCAACCATGGGAAGCCAACCTTTAGATCAAAGAAGGATAAATCCATTTCAAATAAAAGAAGAGGATAAAGAAATGCTTCTAAATGAGCTATTTCCCTATTGGAAAGGAAAAACGATTTCCGAACTAATTGAGAAAACTTTTTTAGAAAAAAAAGTCTATAAAGGTGAATTTTATGATTTCATTAGTCATGTACCAATAACAAAATCTCAAAACCAACCAATAATCTCAAATAATGCAGTCATTGGGGGCTGGCAAGGACATATAATTCTTGACCATGAGACTGCCATCCAAAAAGGATTTTTAGGCATGCGAGAAGAAGTACAGGAAGAAATCAAGAAGAATGATAATTTAAAACCAGAACAACTAGGTTTTTTAACCTCCCTTGATATAGCTCTGGAAGGGATAATGATATACGGGAAGAGATTGACTGAAAAACTTAAAGAAGAAATTAAGAATACCAATGATCCGATAAGAAAAGCTATATTATCTAAAATGTATGATGCATGTAATAATATAAAATCAAAACCCGCCAAAACATTCCAAGAAGCTGTACAATTATATTGGATTCTCAAAGTTGCGGTTGATTTAGCCCTTCCTTTTAATGTTCATGGACCTGGTCGTCTCGATCAAATCTTTTACCCTTATTATAAAGATGATATTGAAGAAGGAAGAATTACTCCTGAAGAAGCACGTGAATTATTGGAAGAATTAATATTAAAAATAATGAGTCATAACGTACGTCCGTATCCAGATGCTCTCTCGGAATTTAGTCAACGTTATGAGGGGTCTGAGCCAGTTACCTTAGGAGGACTTACGGAATCGGGAGAAGACGCCACAAATGAACTGACATATCTTCTTTTAGACGCGGTAGAACGCTCAAGGGCTTGTCTAAACTTTGCAGTAAGATTGCATGAGGACACGCCAGAAGAATTATATCTAAAAATCACTGATATCCAATATAAGGGAGTATCTAGCCTCTCGATGCTAAACGATAGTATTGCGAGAAAAGCGTTAATTAAGCGGGGAATTAGTGAAAAGGACGCTCAGGGATATTGCATCACGGGCTGCGTCGACATGGCAACTCCCGGTAAGACAGGGGGAATTGGTTTCTCTGCAATATTATTATGTAATACACTTGATACTGCGCTTCGAAATGGGAATTCAAAGACTTTAGTTGGCCCTATAAAAGATATCGGTCCGAAAACAGGTGAACCAGAATCATTTAAAACATTTGAAGAGTTCCTTCAAGCTTTTTATATACAATCGGATTATGTTATCCAACATATAGTAGAAGCAACAAGAATTAGAGATGAAATATACGCTAAATTCTTACCTTCACCATTTTTATCTGCATTTGTTCAAGGGTGTTTGGAAAATAGAAAGGATGTGACTCAAGGAGGAGCAATCTACGATTGCGAAGGCATCCTCTTCTTGGCTAGCGTTGCTAATGTTATTGATTCTTTGTACGTGATAAAAAAATTAGTTTTTGAACAAAGAAAATTTTCATTGAAAGAGCTTGTTGATGCGATTGATAATAATTTTACACACGGGTATGAATGGATTCACCAGTTAATCCTAGATCTTGATGGAAAATGGGGAAATGGGAATCCAGA
>JBHLLE010000034.1:0-12140 GCA_048885945.1 Candidatus Hermodarchaeota archaeon
ATTTTGGTGAAAAAGCTAAAAAAGGTATGAAAAAAGCAACTAAAAAAATTGCTAAAAAAGGAGCAAAAGAAGGGGTAAAACAAGCAGCAAAAGAAGTAAAGGAAGAAGAATAATTAACATCTTTGACTTATTCCTTAATTAAATAAATAATTCTCATTATTTTTTTTTTTAAATAAGTTAACTAAAATTTATAAATACTAAAATTTCATTATTTTAATATATTATAAATTCATTAGGAAAGTAGTTCTAATAATTTTAAATATCAACTATTTTAAGATGTGATATAAATGGGAGATAAAGATAAGGATAAGAAAAAAGCGAAAAAAGACGCTAAAAAGGGAGTAAAAAAAGGAGTAAAGAAAGAAGTTAAAGGAGTTAAAAAAGATTTTAAAAAAGGATTAAAGAAATTCGGTAAAAGTTTGATAAAAGGAGAAGTAGATGACGATTAAAATTAATTTTATCTATTTCTATTTATATAATTAATTAAAAATTTTTTATCTTTTTTTCATTGAAGTTATAAAAATTTATCATTAAAATTTTATATATTTCTTAATTTTTTCTAATTAGTTGTTATAGAAAGTAAACATAGTGGATTAAAATGAACGGTCAAAAAGTTAAGTATCTTATTCATATGGAACCGCCCTTTAGTATGTTAACCAAAAAATCTAACGACGTAATTATATTTGAAAAAGAATTAAAGTTAATTGAATTATTAGAATATTTTCAAGAAAAATATGGTGAAGAATTTAAAAAATTAATATGGGATAAAGAAAAAAAGGACGAATTACACAAAATGCTTTCGATAATAATTAATGGGAGAAGTTATCGTCACGATGGTTTTTTGAACACTCCTTTAAAAGATGGGGACGATATCTCATTTATATACATCTTTTTTGGAGGCTAAATCTTCTCTTTTTTATAAAACATTTTTAATAATTTAATCACAATAAGGATTTAATTTAATCCGATTAATATAGCCTCTATAATAAGTAAATTATAAAGAGTCCTAATCCAATTAAAAGGGGGTTCAACATATTATCGCAAAAATTCTTTGCGAAAGCATCTATAAGAAGAAAAATAATTGTAGCTACTATTGCCATCCATATAGCTCTTGTTAAATCATAATCTAAAATGTCCTGAAATAGTAAATACATTATTATAACTATTATAAATGTTGAGATACCACCTGCGATGTATCCTTCTATTGTTTTATCCGAATTACTATTGAATTTATGATTACCAAACTTCATACCAATTACGGCAGCAGCACCATCTGCTCCAGCTGTAATTAATGCTATTGTTGCAAATAATGGAAAGGGAAGAAATATAAAAGGAACAAATGAAAGAACCATTGGAGTTGAGGCAACAAATGTCTCCAATTCATCATCTTTCATTGATTTGCAATACCAATTTCTAGCCCAATTCGGGATTGCATAAAATGTATTTAAACGAGTTAAATCAGCTATTTGAAACATAATTACAAAAGCAAAACCAATTGTAATAATAAGCCAATATGCAAAACTATAGGCGTCAAGACCACCAAATTGATTAAAAACTCCTAAATTCTCTAAAATTATTCCAATAATCCAGAAAAAGAAGATAACAAAAACAGTGAATAAATGAAGTAATTTTCTTCCTATATCGCTTTTCAGGTCATAGATCCTATTTTCTTTAATTTCTTTACAAAACTCAGAATAATCCCTTTTGGCCATTATAGCTGGATCTTTTTTTGAAATTATCATATTTTTTATAATTATGTAGACCAAAATGACCATTTCTATCGTTAATAACGATGATGTAAAGATCCAAAGAAAATTTAATGTGCTTTGAGATAAATTTGGAGAGTGAACTTGAATCATGAAAGGAAATAAAATTCCAGCTAATAGAAATAAGAATCCTATTAGAATTTCGTTTATAAAAAAGTGTTTTTCTAGTTTTTCTTTTCTGTTTTTTAAAGTGTAATAGAACGTAAAAATAGAAAATGTGCTTAAAATTATAGTTACTGGTAAAAAATACATTTAATACCCTTTTTTATTCGTTATTTTTTTGTTCTTAAAAATTCTTTATCAAAAATCCAGTCTAGATAATCTAAAGAGAGCTTAGTATTTTCTTGTTTTTTTTCCTGATCTTGATGGTTTAGATTCACTTCTTCTCTCAATTCTTTTACTTTATCTTCCATAATTTATCCTCATCCTATTAATATAAAAAAATTTAATCATTTGAAATTAGAATAATTTAATGTTAATAAATTAACTTAGAAATTTAAAATCTGTTTAAATTTGAAGAATTAAAAACTCATTCCATAGAATTTTAATAGATCCTATTTGAATAAAATGAGTAAAATTACTGAATTATAATCTAAATCTAAAGAAAAGCGAATAAGGACAAAAATTATGGCACATCCTATTGGAATAAGTAAGTTATCGTTAATATTTATAGGATCATTCGTAAATAAGTCAAATAATAAAAACGCAATTGAGAAGATTAATGCATAAATAGGTCCAATGAATATCAGAGTAATTACAAAAGAGACAATGGTTCCAGCTATTGATCCTTCGTAAGTTTTGTTAACATTCCACGAAATATTCTTTTTACCATACCTAATGCCAATTTGACTAGTTACTAAATCGCTGATTGCACTTAGGCCTAATATGGCAAAATATACCATAGGAGGACACATGAAGGCTGCAAGTAATTGTCCTATTCCAAAATAAAGATAACTACAATATGATTTTTTTTCTTCTTCAGACATAATTAAATTTGGAAAGAAATTAAAAGGAAATAATAATATTTTTGTCTTTCTTGTTATTTCATTCGTCAACATAATTACACATAAGATATAAAAAAAGAAAAAGAGCACGTAATAAAACCATGCTAAACTAAACAGTATTTTGTCAATTGATTTTGATTTTGTTAGAAAATTGATATATAAATATAGCATATTGGTGTTTTTTGGATCGATAATAATTCCGTGTTCCTTCTGTTGATTATCAAAACTTATCACAATAGAATAGCTTATATACCAAACTAGTAGTAAAATTATAAAAATAAAAACGTGATTGATTTTTCTATAAATATCTTTTTCAATTTACTACGTTCTAATCTTTTTTTTTCCCATTTCCTTTCAAATTGCGTAAAATCTTTATCGTTTCTCATAAACTTGTAAATTTTTGATGTTATAGTTGAAATAAGTACCCCAATTCCACTGACTAATAGAGGTAAAAGAAAAACGATGGTGAATAAGGGAAGTAGTTCTTTATGAAGATTCTTAACCTGCAACATTGATAAAAGTATTAATAATATATTTATAAAAACGAAAAATAAAGCTCCAATACCTAAAATGTTATTTAAAATATCTGACTTAGAAGAAAAATAAATATATCCAAAAAGAAGTAAGATATAAGAAAATATTAGTGCGAAAAAGAATATGAAAAAAAAATTGATGAACATTAGTTATATTATGAATTATAGTTTTAAATTAATTAGATTGAGATAATTAGGTTAAAAACTATAAATAAAATTTTCTGATAAATTAAAAAGATTAATTTATCTAGAATAAGGTAATTGATATGAAAAAAATCGTATTAGCGTCTAAATCAATCGATAGGAGAGAAATCCTAAAACGAGCAAAGATTGAATTTGAAATATATATAACTAGCGTTGATGAAGAAAAATATATTAGAGAAATATCTGACCCTATTAAATTAGTGGAGGAATTGGCTAAAGTTAAAGCTTTATACACTAAAGAGAAATTCAAGCAAAAAAATAAAGATCGAATTATTATTGCAGCAGATACCATGGTAGTATATGAGAGTGAAATTATAGGTAAAGCTATAAGTGAAGAACAGGCCTTCCAAATCTTAAAAAAATTAGCTGGTAATTATCACAATCTAATTACAGGTATAGCTATAACAGAAACTTTTAATTCTAAAATCATAATAGACCACGATATTACTAAAGTTAAGTTTACGAACCTAAACGACAAAGAAATTTGGAAATATATTAAATCAGGTGAATGGAAAGGAAGAGCTGGTGCATATTCAATAAGAGAAAAAGCAAGTCTTTTTACAGAATTAATTGATGGTTCGACTTCTAATGTAATAGGTTTACCTATGAATAAAGTATATAATATTTTAAAAGAAGAATTTAACATGAGTTTATTATAAATTCTAAGAATATTCAATTTGATTAATTACTTTTCTTATCTCTTCATAGAGTTCAGGATAATATAGTTTAAAAATCCTTAACCAATCTACTCCAATCATACCTCCGCTAATGAAACATAAGAAATAACCAAGATAAATAACTGATTCATTATTTACATCAAAATTTTCTCTTGGAAAAATATCTATACCATATATTATTATACTAATTGAAATAATCGTCATTATTACTCCAAAAGGATATATTAGAAATCTAGAGAATCTAAAAAAATGTAAATCATCTTGAGTAATTTGATTAAAAATAGGGACACTATCTGTTTTTAAGTTACTATTTAAATCTGGTTTTGCTTCTATCAATTTTAATCTAATTATATCGTGCCAATCCCGAAAAAAGAAAAAACTTCCTAAATATATAAAAATTATTGAAAAGACTTGGACTAATACAAAAATAAAACTTAATCTTCTCCAAAATGGATGAGTTAAAAACAATAGATTTAAGCGTAATATTATCAATGAAATAGAAAGTATAATCAAAATAATACCTATAAATCCTTCGTGTAAATGATATTTACCAAAAATAGTGGATGATTCGTATTTAGCAGTACTTTTTCTGATATAAAAAATAATATACATGATCATTGATGGAGCAATCATGGAAAATGATAAGATCATTAATAAATCCCAAAGATTTGAGAAATACCAGAAGACCGGAAAAATTGCAATCATGTAAAATATAATCCAAATTAATGTAATAAAGGCTAGAATTAATTCAAATGTTAATTTAAATCTTCTAGCTTTAATGAAAAAAATAATTAAGAAAAAAAAAAGATTAAACAAACATACCGTTAATAATTTATAGAACCTAATTTCAAAGGAATCAAATCTATAATAATTTTTACTATCTATATACAAGTAAAGAGAGAAAAAACATAAAATAAAAACAATTAAAGTAATTATTATTTTTAGACTTTTTTTCATTAAAGAATCAAATGATTTTTAAATTTAAATAGTTAGACCTTTAGGAGTATATTAGGTATTATGTCTGATAAAACAATAAAAGTCTGTGTTGGATCTCTTAATCCTTCTAAAATAAATGCCGTAAAGAAAGCATTTAATGTCTATTTTAATCGAGTTCAAATTTTAAGTATTAAAGTAGATTCAAAAGTTCCCGATCAACCAATTGGATTGAATAATATTATTAATGGCGCAAAAAATCGAGCACAAAGCGCGTTATCGTATCTTATTGAAAAAGAAAAATGGAGTCGTAATATTTATGGCGTTGGAATTGAAGCAGGATTAGTAAAGATATCGTTAGCTAGAACTAATTATATGGATTTCCAATTTTGCGTTATTATTGACGAAAATAAAAATATAACTTTAGGATCTGGAATCGGTTTTGAATATCCTCCATCTGTTATTAATGAAATTTTTTCAGATAAAAATCTAGAAATTGGTGATGTTATGGGAAGATTAGCAAATAATCTAAATCTCAAAAATGAAGCCGGAGCAATAAGTTATCTAAGTAAAAACACAATAATTAGAACTGATATATTAAAGCAAGCAGTTATATGTGCTCTTTTACCTAGAATTAATAAGAAATTATATGGATTATAACTATTCTTCTAATGACTTAAGAAGTTGTTTATTTTTTTCAAAACCTTCGAAAATTCTATCCATGCGAACCTTTACAAGTTTTTTCCACATATAACCAGCATGAGTTAATATATAAAATTCATCGTTTTTAATTGCTTGAAAGACAATATCCCCTACTTTGTCGGGAGATGTTCCAGATTTTAGTGTTTGGAAAAATAATTTCACAGGTTCTTCGTATTCGGGATGAATTTTAATAAATTTTTCTACACTCGGTTCAAAATTAGAATCACAGAATTCTGAAGGACGATTTCTCTCAGAGTCTGCAACATTTGTATTTACAAATCCAGGACAAAGCACAGAAACTCTAATTTTTGAATTTACTTGCTTGAGTTCATAACTTAAAGATTCTGAGAGAACCACTACTCCATGTTTGGAAACAGTATATATAGAATTCCCTGGATTTACTGAAGAAAGGCCTGCCATAGATGCAGTATTAACAATATGACACTCGTTATCCTGCTTGAGCATAAGAGGAACGAATATGTGTATCCCGTGAATTACTCCCCATAAATTCACATTTATAATCCATTTCCAATCTGATAAGTTATATTCCCAAATAATCCCTGGTATGCTAACACCCGCATTATTACATAATAAATGAACCTCCCCAAAATTGTCAAGTGATTTATTGGCTAGATTTTCAATGTCTTCAATTTTTGAAACATCTGTAACTACTGAGATGACATTTGCTCCCAAATTTTTTAATTCTTCTTCAGTTTGAGATAATTTTTCAGCCTCTATATCCGCTAGAACTACTTTCATCCCTTCTTTAACAGCGCGATTAGCTATTCCACGACCAATTCCGCTTGCAGCACCTGTGATAACTGCCACTTTATCTTTAAACTCTTTCATTTTTATTGGACTCCCTTTTTATTAGAATTTCTATAATTTATCTAAATTTGAGTTTAATTTAATGAATCAGAAATAATTTTTAAATCTAATTTTCAAAAAAGCTTTATCTTTTTATCTTCTAAACGAATCAAAAAATAAGATAGAAATTCTATTAGGAATCCTTTTCTATTAAATTATGAATTCGTTTATTCTCTGGATAAGCATCCAAAATTCTATCCATTCGTGATTGAATCATTCTTCTATAAGAAAGTCTAGTTTCAGTTAAAATATAAAATAGATCCTCTTTTAGTGCTTCAAATACTATTTCCCCAACTCTATCTGGTGAGATTCCTGCTTTACCCATTTCAAGTATTGCCTCTTCAATTTGTTTTAATTCAGGGTGAATAATTCTTTCAGTAGTTTCATTGCATAATTCAGCAGGTCGATTTCTCTCACAATTAATTATATTTGTTTTAACCATTGTAGGACAGAGAACTGAAACCTTAATTTTTGACTTTAATAATGCGAGTTCTTTTTCTAATACTTCAGTAAGCCCTACAACTCCGTATTTTGTAACAATATACATTCCTTGTCCAATTTCGTTAGCCATCAGACCAGAAAGAGAAGCTGTATTTACGATATGACATTCAATATCTTGTTTCAACATGATTGGAATAAATGTTCGAATTCCATGAATTACGCCCCATAAATTAACATCCATTATCCATTTCCAATCTGACAAGGAAGCTTCCCAAGTTACTGCAATTGGACCGATCCCTGCATTATTGCACAGTAAATGTATTTCTCCAAAAGTATCAAGAGTTTTTTGTGCTAAATTTTCGATATCCTCAGGTTTAGAAACATCTGTTAACACTGACAAAACAGTTGCACCTAAAGTTTTCAACTCATCTTCAGTTTTTAATAAAGCTCCTGCTTCTACATCAGCTAGAACTACTTTCATCCCTTCTTTAACAGCTCGATTAGCTATTCCACGACCAATTCCACTTGCTGCCCCCGTTATTACAGCAACTTTATCCTTAAAATTTTTCATATTTGCTCTAATTCCTCTTTAATTAATTCCTTCTAATTTAGAATTATTCCTCTTTTATTAATAGATATTGCGTTATGAACTAATTTAAACATTCAAAACTCTTCAAAATAAAATAATCGTTGTTTTAAAAATCTGAATTAAAGCTACCCAAAATATTCGAAATATATATTCCTCTTTAAATTAAAACAATATTATTTTATATTCTAATAATTTTATATCTAGTACCAATAAAAAAGTAAGATGATATTATATGCCAGAAAGAGAGCAATATAAATACGAAACTCTGATTAAAATATTTGTCATATTAGGTGGAATCGTTGGTTTATTATTCCAGATTATAGCCCTAGCAGGTATTTCATACTTTCCGTCAATTATTCCGAATTATTTTGGAGGTGCTATTATAATTATTTTAATTATAGGAATAGTTATCTCCGTTTTAACGATTATTTGTGGATTAAGAAAGCAATCAAAAAATGGAAACGAAATAGTCCCTTTTCACTGGGTAACTTTTCTCATTCTAGCGATTTTAATCGTAATATTTGGAGGCGGAATTATTGCCTGTATCTTACTTGTGATTGCTTTTATTTTAGGTCTAATCGATGAATTTGTGTAAAACAAATTTTTTTTTCTTTTTTTTAGACAACCTTTCAAGTCTAAACAATACTTAACCTTTCAAAGTTTCCAAGAAATAAGATATAATTCTTTCAGGAATGTTAGTATCTGTTACTTTTTGCAAGGCCATAAATCCGGGAATAGAATTTACCTCTATGACGTAATAACCTTCTTCGCTCTCTAAAATATCTACTCCCGCGATTTCAGTTTTAGTTATTTGCGCGGATTTAACCGCTAAGTCCTTTAATTCGCTCGTTAATTCTAGTGGTTCAACTTTCGCACCTGCGTAAACGTTAGTTTTCCAGTTATTGCTCACTCTATACATTCCAGCTATTGCTTCGTTACCAATTACTAGGATTCTAATATCCCGATTATAATGCTCGATAAATTCTTGAAGATAAAAAACCTCGTTTAAATGACCTAAACTATATATCACGTTTTCAGCAAATGCCTTATCGTTCAATCTCGTTATTCCAATCCCTTTTGATCCGAACAGTGGTTTTAAAATAACGTCGCCCCCAAGCTCTTCAAACAATTCTAACGCATCACGAGGATCTTCACAAATAGTAGTTTTGGGAGTAGGAATATTGTATTTTTCTAAAAATAACGAGGTTAAAAATTTATCGCTGGCAATTTCTAAAGATTCCCTCGAATTAATTAATTTAATTCCATATTCTTCGAGGGCTCTCAAAATATCAAGCCGAAAAAAAATCTTTTGGGTTATATTCGCTCCAAAACCTCTTACAAGAGCGCCTTTGGGTTCTAGATCGTCAAATTGGCGCTCTAAATTACTAATATTCACCTTAACTTTTATAGTAGAAGGAATAAAATATCTAACCTCGCATCCTTTTTTGTTAAATTCACCTTTTAACAGCTGAACTTCAGGATCGTTAGGATTTGGAGTTATAATCATGGTTTGCATATTTTTCGCCATCCATAAATTTCTTTAATTAGTTTAAGTTCATTATTTATAAATTAAATTAATATAAATAGTTTTAATATCTATTAAATCATATATGACCCCATTGGACGAGAAAGAGAAAAATCTCTCTTTAGAAAAATTAACTAGAATTTTAAGCACAATTCAAGATCTATATTACAAAAAAAACGAACAAATCGAAGAACTACAATCTGAAATTAACGATCTTAAACAAATTATCGATTATTTAAACTCTATTGTTTCTAATAAATCTTTCCACAGTGCTGACGAGTTATATCGTAAGGAAATCATGGAAGATTATTTAAACGAAGAAGTCTCCAGCGAACTAACCCAAGGAACTGAACTAAAAAGGAAAATCTTTTCGAAAGATAATAAGGAACTTTTAGGGGTTTTAAAGTTTATCGACAACAATAAGATTGAGATAAAGGTACTAGAACCAGAACTTAGAAATATAGAAGAATCCTCGGAAGAATTTGTTAACCTCTTTCTAAGAGGTGCACTCGTACCAATTAAAGAGAAAATTCCCGATTTACAGTTAAAGTACGAATATTTTAAAAAAACCAATTTCATTGAAAAGATTACCATCAACAACATCAAATCCATCGACGATTTCGATTTAATTTCCGATAAAATTACCCAACTTTTACTATCTACTTGTTAGAAAAAAAACAAAATCTCATGTTTATTTTACAAGAGTAATTTGGCAGTTTACTCGCCTTTTCCATATGCAAACAATTATATTAAAATATTATTTTGGTATTTATATCGTAAAAAATTAATAGTTTCATCCATTTTTTATTTTATACTACATAATGGAGTGTTCATACCTTGGCGAAAAAAAAAAAATCGTGGCTACAAATGCCCAAATTGCATTCCAAGTTTCAAGACGTAGATTTGGAAAATGCTTTAATTGAAAAAGCTGTAAAGTTCTTATCTATAGGTGGTGAAGAACCCCCGTCTTTTATCTTTTTATCCGGGCAATTCTTCGACGTGAAAGGATTTGCCTACTCCGCGTTGCGAGCTTGGAAAGGCGCCGTAAAACCTACCGAAAAAGGTGGAAGACAACCTCTCCTCGAGGCAACCTTCGCGTCCTTATCTGTATACTTAAGCTCGTTATTATCTCTGCAAGCGGACTTCTATTTTGCCTACGACGAGATTAAAGAAATATTGCTCTCAAACAATAGAGAAGACCTATGGACCATCGTGGAAGAAAAATTACCCTTCATCTCCCTGCCCCCAAGAGAAATGTATGGAACTCAAGTCTCGCCAATTTCTCCATATTTCGTCATCCAACAGGACGAAGAACTCATTCTCGGTGAAATCTATCCTTCTGTGTTCCTCACAGAAGTTATTGCTACCATCAAATCAAGGTTTTTTGTGTTTTTTCAACATCAAGGCTATTCCGCGTTTGGATTCTTCAACTCATTGCCCCCGCGAAAAAACTTCGGGTTCGAAAAGAAAGCCAGAGAATTCACCCAAGACCCTTCCCCCGAAAACATCCTAAAATACGTCAAAGGCGCCAAAAACCTCAAAGAAGTCATGATCGCCCTCATTCACTGCCACAACAACGCGTACCTTGAACAATTCCTGATAGATGACTACGAATTATTATTAAACAAATTACTGGAGGGAACCTAAAATGGTAAATATAGGATTATTAGGAGACATAAGCGTCGGAAAAACCTCAATCTTACGCCTCTTTGTGCGATACCTCAATAAAGGCGATATCGAGAAAGTTGAAGGTGGTAAAAAGTGCACTGTCGTGAAAACTGACTTCAGCGGCGAAGCTACCATACCAGGAGGAGAAAAAGAAGATAAACTCAACCAAAAGGAAACGAAAACCATCCATCCTAACCGTGTCGTGTTTCGGGAAGATGACAACAACAAGGCGCACACGATTTTCGCCCCAGGCGGCGACTCCTCGAGAGCTGTGGTCAAGATGGGGATTATAACCATTTCCCGCATAGCTACACAGATTATTGCAGTGTTTTCGTGCGATAGACCGATAGATGAGCAATTTAACTTCTTTGGAGACATTCGTTTCTTTCCAGACGAGATTTATGTATGCGTTAATAAGGTAGATTTGCTCAAAGGAGGCGCTCAAAAGAAACTCGACGAAATAAAGAAACAAATCGGAGCTTTTTTCAAGGAACGGAAAATAGGTGTAAAGGAATATTTTATAACCTGTGGAGAAACGATAGAGGGATTTAATGATGTTGAGACTTATAACAATCATGTGGCAGAAATGATGCTAAAAATAACTATAGAAAATTAAAATTTTCTTATTTTTCAAATTTTAAATAATATTTACCTTCTTTAAAATCGAGTGGACCAGATTTTAATAAGGAATCTACATTTTTTAAAAGACTTTTATGTACTTTATTATGTCCTTTAGTACCTTTAGTCACCCATAAATTTTCAACTCTATTATCTATAGTATCGAGATTAATGTGATGCACAATATAGTCTGGTTTTAAATATTTACCTTCTAGAAGGCTTTCTTTAGAGATTTCCCCTTCTGGATGTTCTGCCAGGTATTTTTCCATTACATAGCGATGCTCAGGCATCATATTATGCCTACTAAATTGTGCTGCAAAAGGATTTTTATAATCCTCGGGTAATTTTATCCATATCCGATCACCAGCACTTTTGTTTTTATTTAATGTGCGAACATTTCCCCACCTATTATAATAAGTAGGAATTTCATGCTTTTCCCATCTCCACCTATACGCTGTTCTTTCTGAAATGTTACATAATTCTGCGAGCCGAGGATCTGTCAGATTGAACTTTTTATCTTTAACAATTGTTTCCACCCACTCTTTATGTCGGTACAATGGATTGTTGTTAGAGCAATCTTGGTTCGGATCCACGGGCATCTTCACTTCCCCAA
>JBHLLE010000035.1:0-12102 GCA_048885945.1 Candidatus Hermodarchaeota archaeon
ATCAAGAATTATCGACTCTCCCGGAGTTCATAGGGAAACTTCCTTCACTTCACACACTTAACTTAAGTTGGAATAAGTTACTGACTCTTCCGGAGTCTTTATCGAATCTCTCATTGCTAAAAGAACTAGATTTAACAGTAAATCAGATATCGAATCTCCCAGAGTCTATATCGAACCTTACATCGCTCCAAAAACTAAATATAAGTAGTAATCAGTTATCGACTCTCCCTGAATCAGTAACTAAGCTTAGATCTTTAAAAAAAATAAAATTAGAGGGTAATAAAATATTGACTCTTCCGGAGTCTATATCGAATCTTACATCGCTCCAAGAACTAAAAATATCTAACAACAAACTAATAACTCTCCCAGAGTCCATAGGGAATCTCTCCTCACTTAAAACACTTGATTTAAGCTATAATCAGTTAACAACTCTCCCAGAGTCCATAGGGGATTTAAAATCACTCCAAACCCTAAATTTAGGGGTTAATAAGTTATCGACTCTCCCAGTGACCATAGGAAATCTTCAAAACCTTCAAAATTTATATGTAGAAATGAATCAATTATTAGCTCTCCCAGAATCAATAGGCGATCTTAAATTACTCAAAGAGTTCTATTTAGGGGGTAATGAGTTGACATACTTCCCAGATTCTATAACTAAATTAGAAGCACTACAAGAGCTAAGCTTGAGTAGCAATAAGTTAATGACTATCCCTACATCTATCTCGAACCTTAAATCGCTTAAAATACTTAATTTAGGTGATAACGAGTTATTAATCCTTCCGGAGGCTATCAAGGCCCTAAAATCACTCAAAGAACTAGATTTAGGAAGCAATCAGTTCACAACTTTCCCTGAGTCTATAGGGATTCTCTCCTCTCTTCAAACACTAGATTTGGGTAACAATCAGTTCACGACTCTTCCTGACTCAATAAATAAGCTTAGCTCACTCCAAGAATTAAAATTAGAAAATAATGAGTTTACAACCTTCCCAAAATCAGTAACTAAACTCAAATCTCTCCAAACACTAAATTTAGAGAGTAACAAATTCTCAACTCTTCCTGACTCAATAAGTAAGCTTGGCTCACTCCAGGAACTAAATTTAAGATGGAATAATTTCACGACTCTCCCTGACTCCATAGGAAACCTTACATCACTAAAAAAAATAGGATTAGAAGATAATCAGTTAACGACTCTCCCGAAATCCATAGGTAATTTTAAATCACTCACTTATCTTTCTTTAATTAATAATAAGATTACATCTCTCCCAGAGTCCATAGGGAATCTCTCCTCACTCCAAACACTAGCTTTGTATGATAATCAGTTAACGACACTCCCAGAATCCATAGGGAACCTTACATCACTAGAAGAACTAGGTTTAAGTAATAATCAATTATCAACTCTCCCTGACTCTATAGGGAACCTTAAATCGCTCAAAGAACTAAGTATAGGGAGTAATCAACTATCAACCCTCCCAGAATCCTTTTCTCAATTAAAAACTTTGGAAGATATTAATTTAAAAAGTAATAATTGGAAGGGAGAATGGCAAGAAATGGCAACAAATGATATTCCAACAATATTGAATCTTTGTCGGAAATTGCACGGGATTGATATTTTTATTAGTCATGCGATGATAGACCAAGCAGATTATCCAATCATTGAGCTAAAGCAGTATTTAGAGAAAAATGATATAATTCACGATGTGTATCTCTGTGAGCTAGATTTAAGAGATAGCATACAAGCATTCATGGATAATAATGTTCCAAGATGTCAATTATTATTATTTATTGCTACTGAGAATTCTCTTGCTTCTAAAGATTGTTTATATGAGCTCTCGTTAGCAAGGAAATTTGGTGTGAAAATACTACTGGTCAAAGGAAATGATATTGATCGAAGAAAACTAAAACAAGTTGATTTAAGAAAACACGAGCAAGATGTTCTAAACTTGAATAAATTTGATTACTTTAAATTTGATGCTAATATTTTTGATAAGTTGCACACATATATCACAAACCCAAAAAATAAGACTGAATTAATACAGCTTAAAAGAGCACAAGAAAAACTCTACAATGTGAAATCAACTATCAGGAAAAATCTTATGGATTTAGCAGATTCAATTGAGTTTAAAGAACTATTAAAAGAATATTTAGAAGAATTTCAAAAAATTTTTCGAGATGTAAGGAAAGAAAGAATTACACTTTTTGGATATTGTTCAAAATTAAGCGAAATTCTTAAAAGAAAAATAGAGAAGTAAATATTCTACTCTATTTTTAAACCATTAAGTTTTAAAAATAACGCTCTAAATACTAATTTGAACGAACATCAGGTATTTCTATTAATATATAATTAAAAATTAAAGAATTTTAGTAAATAAGAATTTAGAGTTATTATTATTTAGAACTAATGAATTTATTAAATCTGATAAAATACTCAAGGAGAGATATTTGTTCGGTTCTTAATTCTTCTGAGAGTATTTCAAGCTGTTCTATTTTATTCTCTAAAAACTTTCTAAATTCTATAGATTCAATTAACTCATCAAAAATTATTTTCACATTTTCTCGTTCCTCGTCAATTTTTCTCGCTTCTGCATCAAATAAATTAATATTTCGCTTGTATTGCTTGATATACTCATAGAGTGCTTCGCAAAATTCTTTAATTTTATCTCTATTACCATCGAATTCAAAACCTTTCTTATCCTTAAGGTTATAATAACCATGTCCCTCCGATCTCAAATCAATTTGTTTTAACTCTTCAAATTCAATGTCATTTCCTTTTAATGGAATTATTCCAATATTATGTGTTATTGCTAATCCTAGCTCGTGCAGACATCTAGTGTCGCTAATCGAATTATTCGTAGCAATAAAGATGAATAGTTGGCTTTCAAGAATCTTGGAAGCTTCATTATTATAAACTTTAAGAATCTCATTACGCTTTTCTAGATTTTCCATTATATCAAAAACACAATATTTTTCCTCATCATCCTTAGAATAGCTGAACAGTATTGTAACGGGTGCTCTTTGTCTACATATTTCCAATACTTTAAGATTATCATATCCATCTATTCCTTCCCATTCACCGTCCCATGGATTATCTCTTAGAATAAGAATTTCTAAATTCTTACACCTCCACAAGGACACTGGGAGCGTTGTGAACTGATTTCCATCTAAATATAATTCTTTAAGTGATTTAAAATTAGACATTGACTTTGGGAGAGTCGTTAACTGATTATAGCTTAAACCAAGTGTTTGAAGTGATGTAAGCTTTAATATTGAGTCAGGGAGAGTCTTCAACCGATTACTCCCTAAACTCAGTTCTTTGAGCGATTTAAGGTCCACTATAGAGTCAGGGAGAGTCGTTAACTGATTAGTACTCAAATCTAATGTTTGTAACAATGAGAGGAATCCTATGGATTCTGGGAGAGTCGTTAATTGATTTTCATATAACTTTAGTCCTTCGAGTGATTTAAGGATAGAGATGGATTCCGGGAAATCACTGAATTGATTCCAATTTAAATTTAATTCCTTTAGTGATTTAAGGTTCCCTATGGACTCAGGGAGAGTCGTTAACTGATTATCTTCAACCACTAAATTTTCTAATGATGTAAGGTCTCCTATTGACTGCGGTAAAGAAATTAATTTATTTCTAATTAAAATTAGTTCTTGGAGAGATTTAAGGTTCCCTATAGAATCAGGGAGATTCGTTAACTGATTACCATATAAATTTAGTGTTTGAAGTGAGGTAAGATTCCCTATGGACTCAAGGAGGGTCGTTAATTGATTATAGCTTAAATCGAGTGTTTGAAGTGAGGAGAGGTGCCCTATGGACTCCGGGAGAGTAGTGAATTTATTACGCCCTAAACTCAATTCTTTGAGATATTTTAGGTTCCCTAAAGAGTCAGGGAGATTCGTTAACTGATTCTCATATAGAAATAATTCATTGAGTGAGGAAAGGTTCCCTATGGATTCCGGGAGAGTTGATAATTCTTGATAGTATAAACTTAATCCTATGACGTTATTGTCTTTGATTTTAACTCCAAATGTTTCCCAGTCAATTTCTTCCTTCAATGGAAAGGATTTTTCAATAAATTTCTCCAATTCTTCCAAAATTTTCGCGTGTTCAGGTTTTACATTTTTATATTCAATTAAACTTCGAAATTCTTTTAAATTTTTTATATTAATAAAATCTGAATCATTTTTTGCTATAAATTTAAATCTACTTTCGTTAAGTTCAATTGCCTTCTTTAAAGATTTTAACGCTTCATTTGTTTTGTTTTTTAATGATTCTGTACAAGCTTTATTATACCATGCTGTAGAATCTTTTGAGTCTATTTCAAGAAGTCTATTGAAGCATTTAAGCGACTCATCATATTGCTCTAGATTTATTAAACATACTCCTTTCTGATTCAATAAGATGATATTATCTGTGTCAGTTTCAAGTGCTTTATCGTACCATTCCATTGCCTTTTTATATTGCTTTGAATCCATTAAATAATTTCCTTTTTCATCATATTCATCAACTTTTTCTAACATATATTTACTTTTCCTCCCAGAATTTTTTAATTCAAAAAAAAAAGGATTCTTATAAATACATATAGTTTAACTTTTTAAATTATTCTCCATAAAAATTGTAATAGCGTGATTAAGTTCCTCAGGTTTCTCAAGCATAACCATATGACTTGCTTTCTCTATGATTACCAGTTCAGAGGTCCTTAATTTTTCGTGAAAATACATTGAGTATTTTACAGGAGTAAGTTTGTCGTCTTTACCACATATTATTAAACAAGGAACATTAATTAAGCTCATCTTATCCAATATGTCAAAATTATCACATATTTTAAAATCTTGATAAGTCACTTCAGGGACTATTTTCGAAGTTTCAGCTATGTATTCATTAACTATATCTTTTGGTGTCCTGCGATAAAAAGCTCCAATTGGTAAATTTTCTAAAAATTCTTGAAAATCGTTCTGTAGAGTACTAAGGATAAAAGGACTGACTCTTAATCTAGCCCCAGAGCCAATTAAAATTAAGGCAGAAACCTCGTTGGGATATTTAAGATAATAAGATTGAATGATTGCTCCCCCTAAAGAATGACCCGCAAGAACGATGTCCTTAAATTTTAAATTTTTAACTAAATTTTTAACAACATCAATATAGAGTTCAAGAGATAAGGTTGAAAAATCATCTGAGCGATCGTGAGAGGGTAAATCAATTGCAATAAGATTGTAATTAACATCTAAGTTGGCAAGCTGTTCTTTCCATGTATTTGAATTACCGCCAGAACCGTGAACGAAAATTAAAGCTTTCTCTGTTTCATTTTCTTTAATTTGATAAAAAATTTTTTTATCTTTATATTGTATATACGGCATAATTTCTATCTCTTAAAACTATTTTTATGATATAGATGAAATAAATACATTATTTAAAAAATAATTAATTCAATTGAGACAAATAAAGTGAAAAAAAGTAGAATCTGGATTTATCTGTTTCCTAAAATATCAAGAAAGCTTTCTGAAATTGTAGGGACCGAAATATCAAAATATTCTTTGACAACTTTGAGCAAAAAATTACTATAATATGTACTAATCTTAATTTCATAATTCTCTTCTAATTTATTCAATATCTTTAATATGTTAATTTTATCGTCTTTTTCGTCTTCTTTAATTAAATCTACGATTGCTTTTGATAACTCGAAAATTTTTTGAATTTCGTTCTTTAAGATAATATAACTATATCCTAATTCAGATTCAGTTACAAATTTACTCACAATCTCTTTTTCGACCCCTAATTTTTTTGGTACTATTATATTTTGATGATTTCTAATAATATTAGTATCGTGAAAAACCATATAGTCCTTATAGAGTTTTTTATTCTTCTTGTAATCCTCTTCGTTTGTCATAGAAATATTTATTTCAAAAGTATCTTGAGTTATATATTTAAAAAAATTGAGAATGTGATTATGTAAAAATTTATTATCAGAAATTAGTAAAATTTTTTGATTGGAAAGAATTGACTTTATGATGTAGGTAATTAAAGTTGCGGGTAAATTCAGCTTAATTAAATCGATATCAACAACATCTTTTTTTGGTATAGATATATCTTTTAACTCCTTTGATGGGGCTATATCCGGTATTTCAACGTGAAAGTCGGCAATAAAATAATCCCTAACTTGAAAATTACCATCTATATACGCTATAAAAGAATGAGAACATACGATATTACTAGCTATGTTTATTGCCAATAAACCCCTTTTTATTTCCTTTATTGATTCATCAGAAACATTAATCTTACCTTTATTACCACAGGAAGGACATCTAATAATAACATCCGCCAAAACTATTAACCTCCATACTTTATATTTTAAATTTTTTAAGTAAAAAATTTACCCTAATCCTCTATAAAATCAATTAAAATATTTTTTTATAAATTTATGTAAATAAATACAATAAAATTCTTTGTTATTATTTAAAAATTTTAATAAAAATAATATCCCAGATCTATAGAAAAATATTATGCACTATTAAAAGAAAAACTAAAAAAAGGGAGTTATTAGGTATTCTTTTAATTAAGCTCCATTTTATTGAAAGATTTTCCTCCAAGCACTATTAATGTCAACCCAAATAAAGAAACAACTAACAAATCTAGCCAAACTGGAAAAAATGAAACTCCTAATAAAACTGCTCTAAATAAGTCAACACTATACGTATAAGGATTAAAAATCATGGCAATTTGCATCGGTACAGGGACATTATTGAAAGCAAACATTGCACCAGATAACCAAAACATAGGCATAACAATAAATGTCTGTATTAAGCCAAAAGAATGGAAGTCTCTCATTCGAGTACTAATAGTTAGACCTAACCCAACGATTCCGATACTAACTAATAAGGCAACAGGTATTATTAATAAGGCTTTCCATATTAGACTTATATCATATCCAAAAAATCCAAAGATTATACTTATCATTAGAATTATTAGCGTCTGAAATACACATTGTAATGAAATACCTAGGGTTCTCCCCACCATTAACGTTCTTCTACTCACGGGGGCTACAATCATCTCTTTCATAAACCCAAACATTTTATCCCTCATTAGTCCAAGCCCTCCGAAAACACCCGTGAATAATATCATTATGGCAATAATTCCAGACGCAACAAATGCCCTCGAATCAATAGAAATCCCCTCGATTTTAATTGAAATAAACGCAAACCCCATACTAAAAATAAGTAGAAACATTATAGACTGGGCAAACACAGAAATAACACGAGCTCTATTCCTCCAAAATGCTAAAATCTCTCTCTTTGCTAATACCCAAATAGCAGCAATATTCATTTTTGTATCAAATTTAACTAATTCCACCATTTTATCATTCACTTCCTTATTTGCCTCATTTGAATAAGATTCTTAATATTCTTCACACGAGTTCCCGATTCTTCACGAATATCCTCTCCTGTATAAAAAAGAAACACATCCTCTAAGGTGGGATGATGCATACTTACATTTTTTATACTCAAATTGTTATCATTTATTTTTTGGATGATTTTGGGTAATTGCACTCTCCCATTCTCACATGAAATTGATATTTTGGATTCTATTTCCTTTGAGTCTAGTCCAATTTCATCTTTTTTAATTTTAATAATCTCTGTTTTAATGGGATCTGGAACCTCTTCTAACAATTCATCATTAAATAGGTCTGCAATTTTCTTTTTTACTATTAATGGAGCATTTAGGAACATCTGAGATGCCATTGGGAACTTCTTCCAAGCTTGAATCATTTTTTTCGGATTAGCCATCATTTCTTGCATACGTGCTTTTATAATATTCATATCTATATTCTTCATTCCTGGAGGCAACGGCATGTCTTGTGGAATAGTATCCATTACTTCAGTTTTATCGCTAAATGTGATATCTTTAACACCAGTAAGTTTTTTCAGGATCGATACGATATCCGATAAAGCCTGTTTATCTCCTATATTTTCAAATTCGACATCAATTATATCTCCAGATAATTGTTCTTTTAAATTTTTAGAAGTATCTAAAGCAATAATTTTTCCATGATCCATAATACATATTCGATCTGCTAATTCGTCTGCTTCTTCCATATAATGTGTAGTGATGAGTATTGTCATATTAAAAACTCCTTGATTTAATTCTTTTATTTTCTCCCAGATTTTTCTTCTCGTCTGAGGATCTAATCCTAAGGTAGGTTCATCAAGAAATAATACAATTGGTTCGTGTATCAATCCGCGAGCAATTTCTAATCGTCTCTTCATCCCACCAGAATAATTTTTAACGTATATGTTAGCTTTGTCTTCCAAGTCAACTAATTGTAATACTTCCCTTATCTTAGCTCTGCGTTCTTTTTTCGCCATTCCATATAAGATTGCATGAATTTCAAGATTTTCCCATCCTGTCATTTCAATATCCACAGCAGTTTCCTGAAACACCATTCCAATACTCCTCCTTACCTTACCTGGATGATCTTTAACATTATAAGAATTAACAATTGCCTCTCCATTCGTAGCATCCAATAGAGTGGCAAGCATATTTATGGTTGTTGTTTTTCCAGCACCATTTGGTCCTAATAACGCAAAAATCTCGCCCTTTTTAATGGAAAAATTAATCCCATCTACTGCTAAGACATTTCCGTTTTCATAAATCTTAGTTAAATTTTTTACCTCAATTATATTAGAGCTCATTTTACTTAATTTTCTTTTATTTTTTTATTTAGTTCTATAATTAGTTTATTTATTCTTTTCAAACGACTTTCCATTTTTTTAATCCCTGTTGATATATGTAATTTTTGAAGCTCAAGAAATTCTATTTTAGCTTTATCTGATTTTTTATTAAAATCTTCAAAAAAGAATGGAAATGGGCCATGCATTGGCATTTTTTCCTTAAGAAATTCCTCTTCATCCCCTAACATGGCGGTTTTTAATGCTTCCATAGAACTTTTTATCATTTGATGTTTTTCTAACAATAATTTTAAAGTCTGTTTTCCCTTGTTGGTAATCGCGTAATTTTTAATGATTCTTCCCTTCTTCTCCTCAACTTTACTTATTATAAGTTCTTTTTCACTCAAATTTTTTAACAATGTATATAGAGTAGATACAGGGGGATTCCAGATACCTAACGTACGATTTTCAATCTCTTTTCTGATTTTATAACCATGCGATGGACCATTCTCAAGTATAAGCAATATAAACATGCTTATAAAGCCTTTTTTCATTGATTTCTCTAATTTTTTAGCAATTTTTTCTGCCATCGCTCCAAACATTACTCAATTGTGATTAAAAGATATATCATAATTCGAAATATTTCACTAATTGATATATCAAATTGTGAAATATAAATTTTTTCATCTTCAAAAAAAAAGTAAAAAACAAAATTAAGTATCTATTTACCTCTTAATCTTAAGTTCATTTAATTATTCTATTATCTTATTTTTTCGCGGCACATCAGTTAAGACCATTTCTTTACTAATAATTTGCCATGTTCTCCATCCTTTTGCAACTTTTTCTTTTGCTTCCTTAATAAATTCATGATACCCAATCTCACGACATTTTTTTAAATTTTCAACGTTGTCATTGCTATATCGAGCGCAAATTGTCCTACTCCATTGACCTTTATCGCTCAGGGGAATTGAATTGGAAATTATATGAGGACACGGTGTATCTGATTCTGGATTAAATTCTTCACATTCAGCACAAGTCCAAAATCCTTTAGATTTAACACACTTGTATATACTACAAATTCTTGATGGTGATCCAGGATTGATAAAACAACCAGGACAATTTCCTTTTTTACGCATTTTGATATATTTTTTCAATGTTTTCAACGTGATTTTAATTGCTTCTGAATTCATTCCAGCTAATTGACTTACATCCAAGATATTAAATCCTTCCCAAATAGTAACCAACTTTTTCGCAGCTTCAATTCCTTCTCCAAGATATATGTCGCATCCCAAACAAAGAATACCGCATGGAGCTAAGAGTCCTTTATCCTCATTAGGTATATCTTTTAACTTTAAACTCATTTAAGTTTCATCTATAAAATCGTTTAATTATTAAATTAATATTTAATTTTAAGTTTTAAATGTATAATCTTCCTACTATTTTGAAAATATAAGCTTCAAGGTTAAAGACAATTATTTTTAAGTCAAATAGTAAAATATTTTTATTCTAATAATTAATATTAAAAGTGGTGACAAAATCTTGACAAATGTATTTATTGCTGATACGAAACAAGGTTTGAACTCCGCTGTAGAAGAAGTCTTTTCGCATCTTGAAAAATCTAAGCCTATATTAAAAAGTTCAAAAGAAGTTTATATAAAGGTAAACGGAATTGATTTTAAAAAACATGCCTATACATCTCCAGAAGTTTTGGAAGCTGTTATATTAAAATTAAAGGAAAGAGGCGCAGATGTAAATGTAATGGAAAATTCCACCCAAGCAAACATGACAAGAATAGTGTTTGCTATCAATGGTTTTAAAGATATTTGCGAAAAAACTGGGGCAAAGATAATTTATTTAGATGAGGAAGACACAAAAACTTTTGAATTTAAAGGGAAATCATCCTCAGCGAATGATCCTAAGGGCTACAATTTAAAGACTTTTAGATTACCCGCGACAATTGTAAAAATAATGGAAAATAGAGATTCCCTTACCTATATTAATTTACCTAAATTAAAAACGCATTCTATGGCTGGTGTAACGCTTGGCATTAAGAATCAATGGGGTTATCCTCAACATGAAGATCGTGGTAAAGATCACAACTATAATCTTCACTCTAAATTAGTTGATGTTTACGAATATATTCAACCAGATATTACAATAATAGATGGGATTGAAGGGACGATTCATGGACATTATCCCCCTACTGCTTGGGAAGACAAACTTGTTAAACAATTTAACATTCTAATTGGAGGTCGAGACACAATAGCAGTTGATGTCGTTGGAGCAAGGATCTTCGGTTTAACTTTAGATGAAATACCTCATTTAAAAATAGCGTACGAGCGAGGTTTAGGTGAAGCAGATCTTAGCAAAATTAACGTAATTGGTAAAGCTTTAGATGAATATAAGGAAAAATATGAATGGGATATATTACAAAAATTTCCAGAAGATGTAAAAATAGTTAAAGGAAAGGATTTATTATGCCGAGAAGGTTGTCAAAATAATCCATTAATCTTTTTGCAAATACTTGCTTATGATTATCCCGAAAAATTTAAGGGAGGTTGGTTTATTGTAATGGGTAAAGGACACGACGAGGATATTGTGGAGAAATTAAAAGCTGAAGGTTATTCAAAAGGACTCGTGGTAGGTTATTGCGCAATCGATGAAATTGGCGATAAACTCAAGGATGCTTTTGGCAAGAGAAAAGTCTTCTTCTCAGGGGATTGTAATAATTTGTCTGATACCGCAAAAGCAGAATTGAAGCTCTCAAGAGTATCTGTATTCGATCTGGTTCCAATTTCCACTGAAAAACTTATGGATTTAGTAAATGAAGCTCAAAAAAATGGTAGTACTGCGTTAACTCCTTTATGAACTAAGAATAAAATTTCATTTTTTCTTTAATATTTTGCATTAATATAAAATATATCATGGATCTTAATGCTATAAATAGCTAACATGAAATAAGAGCATATATTCTTTTATTTCTTTAAAATTAATAAAAACTTATTTTTAAATAATCTAAAAAGATGATTATAGGCCATTAATGCTCTCAATTTTATTAATTTTTAAATAAAAACTTATCTAATAAGTTATTTGTTTCGATGTTACAAAATAAAGTCTATGCAAAACTTATATAAAGTCTTATGAGATAGTTATTTTAAAAAAAAGTTTATTAAATTACACTATTTTATTTCTATCGATGGATATCGAATCTAAATTCTTCACGATTAAGCAATTTTTATCTATCCCTAACGAGAAGTTCGATTTAGATCACATTTTAAACGGCCAGGTGGAAGAGAATAAGCGTAGAATTCTCGATAAGGTCATCGTATTCATCAATAATTTTGCTATGTTTAAAGAAGTCAAGCCATTTATGAATTCCCTTTACATTTGCGTTAAAAAAACTCTTGAAATTCAAGCAGATGTAAATGATTACGA
>JBHLLE010000036.1:0-3837 GCA_048885945.1 Candidatus Hermodarchaeota archaeon
ATAAGAGCTAAAGAAATACCAGAAGCTTCAAAGCTTAAAGAAGATCCTAACAATAAAGTGGTAACCACCCAAATTACCATCCCAATCGATAAAACAGGTAAGGTTTTATACCAAAAATCGTTACCTAAAACTCTTTCTGTCATAAAATAATCATTTTTCTATATTTTCATATATATTAGTTTTAAATTAGTAATTTGTTCTTAATTAATTTTATAAATTTCTCCCATTAAATGATCTATAATCTTTAATTTTCGTATAGTTGAGTATTAAGAAAGTTAGGCAGAGATTACCTAGAATTAATTGATGGTATTCTTTACGATTTGGATATTAAACGAGAATGACGCTAAGTTTTTCCTAGAAATTCCTGAATTATGTTAATAATTTCGGCGGGAGAATCTTCTTGTAGGAAGTGGGATGCTTTATCTAATTTATAAGTATTAATTCCAGGAAAAATTTTATTCCACCAATTAGTCATCCATGGAGCAAAAATCGGATCTTTCATTCCCCAAATTAAGATTTTTTGTTTATCATTAAGTATTTTTAAGTTTTGACGAATATGTAGCATAGTTGCCGCACTGGGATGAGAATTTCCAATAGGAATATCTTTTGGCCACGCTAGAGCTCCAATAAAGGATTCATCGTTAGGAAATGGTGCAGTATAAGCATCTAACATTGTTGAGGTAATCTCTTTTTTATTGTAAATTCCCATCTGTATTAATCCAGCTATATTTTTTATAAATTCGGTATATTTTCCCTTTTTTTCCATAGCATAATACCACGGTTTTGATCCTTCCTTCATAACTCCAATGCTGGTATTCATAATCACCAATCGTTTTACGCGTTCGGGATAATCAACGGCAAATCCGAGTCCAATTGGTCCGCCCCAATCTTGGACTACTAACGTAATATCTTTTAAATCTAAATCAATTATCAATTGAGTAGTATTATTAATATGTTGATTTAGTAGATATTTTTTATTTTGAGGAACATCGCTTTTTCCGAATCCCATCTGATCTGGAACAATAACTCGATAATTGTTTGATAAGGTTTTTATAAAGTTTCTATATAGATATCCCCAAGTTGGCATACCATGTAAGCATATAATAGGTTGACCTTTTCCTTCATCTACAAAATGCATTTCAAATCCATTTATAGTTTTAAAGTTGGGTTTAAATGGAAATGTGTTCTCAAAAGTCTCATTTCTCATATATTTTCGATTCATAAATTTCACATGAATTAATTTTAACTCAATTAAAGTTATATAGTTATATAAATGAAATTTTTTTCTTATATTATAATCTTTTTAAGTTCTTTCACCAATTTTATTATAGATATATTAAAATTAATTATTTTCTCTAAGGTAAAGTGATTAAACTGATTGATAAAAATTTAGAAACTTACATGCACGTTTTTATAGAAGAAATATGTAATGAAATTGGTCCAAGAGCGTCTGGAACTGAACAAGAGATTCAAGCAGGAAATAGGATTGAAAACGAATTAGAGAAGTTTTGTGACGAAGCCCATCAAGAAGAATACATTAGTAGTCCTCATGCGTTTCTTGGGGGTATAAGATATGGTTCAATGCTAGTTTTAATAGCAATCATACTATATTGGTTAACTATGCTGGTAGATCTAAATTTACTTAACCTAAATCCAAGTTATAATCTAGTTTTTTTACTCGCAGCAATCATTCTTATCGTACTTACAGTAAGCTATTTTGTTTTAGAAGTAATGAAATATCATGAAACATTTGATTTTCTTTTTCCAAAAAAACAATCAAATAATATTATTGGAACAATTAATCCCACTAGTGAAATAAAAAATACTGTTATATTTTCAGCCCATCATGATTCTGCTTTTGAATTCAACACATTTTATTATTTAAAACGATTTGGTCAAATAATAATTAATCTTGGGTACTTAGGTGTTTTCATTATTTTGGTAGGAATAATAATGAGAGTTATCTACTATTTACTAGCTATTGAATTTTTATTGCTATTTCTTATCTTTGGAGTAGTATTTTTAATGTTTACGCCTATTATTTTAATTTATATTTTCTTTCATAGTTATAATCCCGTACTAGGAGCGTTTGATAATTTATCGGGGGTAGCTGTAGTTTTAGGAATTGGAAAATTTTTATCTGAAAATAAAGCTAACTTAGAGATTTATCCAAACCATACACGAGTATACTTGATCTCATTTGCAGGTGAAGAATCTGGACTTAGAGGTGCAAAAAGATATATTGAAGCTCATCAGGATCAATTAATACAAAGTGGAGCTAAAGTAGTTAATATGGACAGTTTTGCAAAAAAAGACTTAATTATTATACATAATAAAGAACCAGGTATAGGTGCTAAACATGATTCTGAAATTTACGAACAATTATTAAAAATTGCAAAGGATTCAAATATTAACGCGAAAATAGCTCCCCTTCCTTTTGGAGCTACTGATGGTGCTGCTTTTAGCAAGAAAAAAATCCCAGCCGCTAGCTTTGGAGGCCTTAATTTAAAAGAAGAATTGGCACCCTATTATCATACGAGAGAGGATACTCCGGATGTTGTAGAAAAAGAGGTTCTAGGTCAAGCTTTAGAGATTTGTATAAAATATCTAAATTATATTGATAATAAATTATAATTTTTTTTTTTTATTTCGACTTAAAATTTCTTGGCAAAATCTACCTATATCGCTAAATATATCGTTTATTTTAGAATTTGCTTCAAGGGCAAGAGAAAAAAATAAGTTTTCTGTGCACTCAATAATAACTATAGATTGACCCCCCATTAATTCTGCTACAATTTTCCCCGTCTTTTGAGATTGAATGTTCTTACCTAAGTTTTCAGCACTTTCTAATACAGAAGCACACATTGCAGCATACTTATTTGCTTCGAAACCCGATTCAAAATTCTCTACTATAACATCTCCTTTTCGATTTGCCAATACTATACCTTTAAGCACCCCAACCTTTTTTATATCATCTATAATCGTTTTTGCGTTCTTTATATTATAATGTTGAGAAAATTTATCCTCACTCATGTTTCTAAAATCAACCGATGTTTGTATAATGTGATAAATAATTAATTGAAATTAATTAATGTATAATATATATGTCAAGTGAAAATTCAAATCTTAAAATTGTTAATTTATTAAAAAAATCTAATAAAGAATTTATTGAAAGCGAGTTAATCCCCTTTTTAAGAATTCCTAGTATTACTTCTAATAATGATGGAATCCAAAAAGCAAAAAACTTTATTCTTTCCTATATCAAATCTTTTTCAAGTGAAATTATGGAACTTGATAATGGTTTGTTTATAGCTTATGTAAATGGTAATATCAAGGAAAGGATGCTGATCTACATGATGTACGACACCCAACCTGTAAATATAAGACATGAATGGATTAGTGAGCCTTTCGGAGCAAAAATTAAAATTCTCCCAAAACCCTTAGATTCCTTAGGTGAATGTATTATCGCGAGAGGGGCGTATAATTCAAAAACACCTTTAATCTGTTTTTTAAATCTTATTAAAATATTAAAAGTAAACGATAAATTACCCATATCTTTAACGTTATTATTCGATGCTCAAGAGGAAATTGGGTCTCCAACCTTACTTAAATTGATTGAAAACAATAAAAAATTATTTAAAGATTGTTCTGACGCTTATTATCCTTCATTTAAGCAAGATCTCGCCGGAAAGAGCGTGTTGAAGTTAGGCTATAAAGGAATCTTATCATTGACTATTAAACTATTTACTAATAATAAAGAACCACACTCTTCGTTTAGTTCAATGATCCCAAATCCCGCAGTTGATTTAATATCACTCTTAAACAAAATTTATGCAG
>JBHLLE010000036.1:3861-4095 GCA_048885945.1 Candidatus Hermodarchaeota archaeon
TAACTTCCAGATTAAGACTCTTAAAGAACCCTATTCTTTAACTCAAGAAGAAGAAGGATTGGTTCATGAGTTAACGAACGTAATAGATCTTGAAAAAATAAAAAATAAAGCTGGAATTGTACAAACAACCCAAGATAATAATAATGAAGCTTTTATAGATTATTTATTTAAACCTACATTTAATATTTCAACTTTAAAATCGGGTTATTTGGAGGAGGGTAGAAAAAATATGGT
>JBHLLE010000036.1:4105-12003 GCA_048885945.1 Candidatus Hermodarchaeota archaeon
GCAAATCGTGCCACTTGTAAAATAGATATTAGATTTGCTCATAAAGTTTCAATCGATGAAATTTTAAAAGAAATTGAAGAAATAATTAAAAATTTTTCTAATAAATCAAAATGCCAGATAAAATTAAATGAAAATATTGGTTACGAGAGTTCTAGAGTTAATAGAGATTCTACCCTGGTTCAAAGTATAATAAAGAGTTTTAATATGATGGGTTATGCAATTGAAATTTGGCCAATAAGTGCTGCAGCAGCCCCTTTAAGTAAAATAAACAAAGAATTGAGAATAAATTTTATTACTGGTGGACTCGGAATCGGAGGTTATGCTCATGCTCCTAACGAATTTGTTCAATTAGCATCTATAATTAACAATAGAATATCCAACTTCTATTTTTTAACAAATTATTGTGAAATGTTGGTTGAAAAAAAGAAGAATGGGTAGGAATGTATTAATTCCTACACATTCAATAAAAGATTTCGCCCTAAAACGTGGAATATTTAATCTTTTTATTCCTTACGTTCTCATCTCTCTTTTTAGTGTAGTTCGGATTTTTATTATTAGAAGTGTTTAAAACCCAGAATTTTTTAAGCTTTTCTTGTTGCTCTTCTCCACCTATATGATTTTATTGAATTATAAGTATTTCTTATGTGATAGCTTTAATTTGAATTATAAAAATGATAATTTAACGATGTTTTCTGTGCAATTCTTTATAATATACTTATTTATTTCTACTCGTAAAATATTCACAATATTATATAATAAGTTTATTGACAGAATTTAGTCTATAAAAAACCTTATTTTTAAAAAAATATAGCTTATTAGATAAGAAAATGGCTTTCAAAAGCAAAATAAACTATCTTAACACTGAATCATTTATTAATCTACTAAACATATAAAATATTGAATCATTTACAGCCTTATAATACAAAGTCAAATATGACAAACTTTAAATATTCGCGAATTCTAATATTCTGATATTATGATAACTAATAGAAATTTATCCAAAAAGAAAACTGAAAGCCAAAACATAACGATTTCTCCATATTTAAAAGATTGGATAAAGAGATACGTTAAATCAGAAGCCCAAAAAAATCCCCGAGATAAGAGATTTAAGAGTATTTCGTCGTTTTATAATTATGTGTTGGAAAAGGTAATGGAGATCTTTAAACAAGGTAAAACCTTAGACGATTTAGAATCCTATGCTGATATAAAAGTAAGACAATTTTATGATGCCCATTCATATAAAGAGTTCATACCTCTAGCAGACGACGCATTTGAATCAAATAGATACAATTTTGATAGATTTAATTCACTTATCGACGCTTATCAAATATATAGAAATTTTATAGTAAAAGAGTCAAAATTAATGGACACTAATTTGGTAAATCTTGCAAAGAGATTCGAAAATTTATTTCTTAGGAATAATATTGTGGAAAAACTTAATGTTAAGGTAAAAAATGGCAAATTTATTGTTCAATATAATGGATTATATCAAAATATACATCATGAACATGTGAAAAATATGATTATTCTTGCAGGAGTTATGGGCCTAAAATTAGAAAATTTAAACCTTTATAAAGGATTGGAGAATGACGCAAAGCTAGTTTTTGAAAAAACACCATTTTATACTGAGAAAGACGTCAGTAAAAAAGATATTAGATATCTAGTAAATCAGAATTTAAATAAATTTATAAATTATTATCAAATGCTTAACGATAACACATATCATCTCTGGTGTTATTTATCTAAAAATAAAGATATCACTATAAATTTTAGAAATGAATTTCTGGGCATAGAATGGATTAGTTCTTTTATAGATCAATTAAGAAATTTTGCAACTAGGAATGAATTAAAATTGAGTATTCTAAGATTATTTGAGCACTTTCATTGGATTACGATTAAGGAAGAAAAAAGATTATCTTTTAAAATAGATTTATGTAATAATCAATTTCAAGAAAAGGAAATTATGGAAAAAATATTACAAGGTATTGGGACTATAGAAAATAAAAATGAGAGTTATTATTTGTATTGAACAATCTTAAATTAGTGTCTTTCGATATCCATCAATGTACATATCGCCTTTTACATTTATTAAATTTTAAAACCAAAGCCTATTTATATTTGAACATAAGTAAAAATATCCAAAAATTTATAGATTTTTTACCTTCACTACGAGTCCTCTATCTCCCGTAAATAACGATGATAGGGCTGTGTTTCGTAGCAAATCGAACCAATTAAGGAAGGATTCCTCGTTCAAAGAGGATTGATGCGATAGGAAATCGTATTCCTGCTTATTGCGTAAAAAATTTACCATAATATTCACCGCAGAATTAAGGTCTCTGTCCATACGATTTCCACAATCGCAACTGATAATCCTTTCGGATAGCTTTCTTTTCGCTCTTTTTCCACAAAAGCAACAGTCTTGGGAGGTGTACGACTCGTCAGTTCTTATTACTCTTTTATCTACAAGCTTGGCTTTATAGGTTAAGAACTCGGCAAATCGTCCTAAAGACCCAGTATTATGGATAGAATGGTTTAACGTTTTGTTAATTCTATTTTTTAACGAGCTTCCCGTGCCTTTTTCTTCTTAGCCATTTCCTTCACGTTTAAATCTCCAATAATTATCGTATTTGCTTTCGTATTCGAAATAATTTTTTTGGAAATTTTATGCTGATAATCGCGCATTTGATTTGCGCATTTTCGTTTCATTTTATTGAGTTTTTCGATATATCTATACCATCTGTGACTATATTTTTTACAATGGTCTCGTTTTGATTGGACTTCTTCGATTTTTTTTTTCCAATAAAGGTCTGCTCTTCTATTTTTGACTTGAACGAATTTAGAATTTAAATTTACTGCGGAAACGAGATTAGATATTCCTAAATCAATTGCCTGATATAAACTATTATCTTTATATTTAGATGTCTCGAGTTCGTATATTATACACACAAACCATTTGTTATTCAAATGACACTTAATTTCTACTTGTTTAATTTTTCTATTACTGTAATATGGGTACTTAAGAGAAAAATTAAGCGTAATTTTCGAAGGATGTTTATGGGAAAATTTAATCGTATCTTTTTCGATTTTAAATCCACTCTAATTGTACCAAAGTGTCGTGAAATATTTTTTCCCTTTAAATTTGGGGGGATGAGCGGTAGTATCTCCGTTCTTCCATTTAGTAAAAAAAGATTTGTAAGCCTCGTCAAGTTTTCTCAAAGTCATTTGAAGAACTTTTGAATAAACCCATTTATATTCGGGATATTTCGTTTTTATGTAAGGTAAGTTATTTTGCTGCTCCGTATAGCTGATATAGTGTTTTTCCTCTTCATTTCTGTTTTTATTCTGCTTCCACTCTTCTATTCTTTCTTCTAAAGCAAAATTATAGAGCAATCTGCATTTTTCAGCTAAATCCCATAATACGATTTCTTGTTCGGAAGTAGGGAAGATGCGAATCTTTTGAGCTAAAAGCATATTATGTATTAAATAGCCGAAAGTAAATTTATTAGCAACAGAGCGCCAGGTTATAAATTTTTATTCATTTTTCTATAAGTTCCAATCTAAATACTAAACAAAAATCTCTAATAAATTTTTAAGTATAAATACCTATGTTTATATTTAAATGAAATTCATTAATATTTTATAAAGAAAAATAATATTTTTTAACAACGAATAAAAACGATAAATTCAATTTTTTCAAAATAAAATGGTTCAAGATTTTTTATTTAAAGTATGCATTTTTGGTGACGGAGGGGTAGGTAAGACTTCTCTAGTTAGACGTTACTTAACTGGTATATTTACTGGAGACTCCTCTATGACTTTAGGGGTAGATTTTCATATGAAAACCCTAAAAGTCCAGGATAAACGAATTTCCTTACAAATCTGGGATTTTGCTGGTGAATCAAGATTCCGATTTTTATTACCTGGATATGTAACTGGATCCTCAGGTGGAATATTTATGTTTGACATCACAAGAAGAGCGAGTTTGAAGAATTTTAACGATTGGCTTACAATTTTTACTGAAGGAACTAAAGATTCACCAATTGGAAATCCCCCCATCTTTATGGTAGGAGGAAAATTAGATTTACACGATAGAAGATCAGTATATAGCAATGATGCAGTTGATTTGGCAAAAAAATTTAATATACTAGATTATATAGAATGTTCTGCCAAAACAGGTGAAAATGTAGAATTGATTTTTTATAAATTAGCTTTAGAGCTTACTAAAAGAGCTGAAACAATCTAATTTCATTGAAAAAATTTAATTTTCATTTTTGTTTAGTCTTTTAAGAAAGTAAAGATAAATTAATCTAATTTTAGCATAATCAAAATTTACTTTTAAAATAAAATTATCTAATAAAATAAAAATATAAATAATTAATCTATTAAATCTTTAAAATTTGGATAAAAAAAAAGCTTTTTATGTGACAAAAGATATGCGTGACGCAAAATTTAAAGTATGTATATTCGGCGATGGCGGTGTAGGTAAGACAACATTAGTTAATAGGTATCTAACTGGGGTATTCCACGATTCATATCGCATTACTATTGGTGCTGATTTTTTTGTAAAAAGAATTAAAATTGATGGTAAAAAAATAAGTTTGCAAATATGGGATTTTGCTGGTGAGTCTAGGTTTAAATTCATTTTACCTAGTTATATAGTAGGTTCATCTGGATGTATTTTCATGTTTGACGTTACTAGATATTCAAGTATTAAAAATTTGAGCGATTGGATGGACGTATTTAAAAAAGGAGCTAAAAATGAACCTGGCAAAATACCTCTCATCATGGTTGGCGGGAAAATTGATCTAGAATATAAAAGAGTTATACAGAGTGACCACGCTAAGGAAATTGCTGAAAATAACGATTTTCTCGACTATATTGAATGCTCTTCAAAAACAGGAGAAAATGTTGAACAAATTTTTCTCACAATTACTAAATTAATGCTTGAAATGAGCGTATAAATGTGAAATCTTTTTATTAATCCTTTCTATCAATAATAATTCTTAACATATAATTAAAGTTAATAGAATTTGAATTATCTTTTTTTTCCTTGGAAAAAAAATAAAGATTCAAGTAAGAACTATTTAAACAAACAGAATTGAATAAAATTAAATACTATTATTATATTAGAATTTCAAGAAATAGAATTATTATCTTTTACTTAGAAACAAAAATGCCTCATACAGTCCCTCAATCAATGCTAAAAATATGTATTCTTGGAGATGGCGGTGTAGGTAAGACAACATTAGTTACTCGCTATTTGACTGGCGTTTTCGAAGGACGCCTTAAAATAACTATTGGAGTTAATTTTTACGTAAAAAAAGTCGAATATAATAATAAATTATTCACTTTACAGCTTTGGGATTTCGCTGGGGAAGATAGGTTCAGATTTATTTTACCTTCTTATTTACTTGGTGCTTCTGGTGCTATTTTCATGTATGACATTACTAGATATTCGAGTTTTAAAAATTTTGAATCGTGGCATGATGTTTTTCTAAAAGGTTCTGAAAGAAATGAAGCACAAATACCTCTACTAATGGTAGGTTCTAAATTGGACTTAGAATACAAACGAGCAGTATCCCTAGAAGATGCGCAAGGATTAGCTAATTCCTTTAATCATATCTGTGATTATATCGAGTGTTCCGCTAAAACAGGTAAAAATGTGGAATATATATTTAAGAAAATCACTAAATTTGTAACTAATAATTCTAGTCTTTTTTAGTTTAAATTAAATCAATGTTTTAACTCAATTAAAAACTCTTTTGTGCTTTAATTTTTAAATAAATATAAAATTTATTCAAAGCTTTTTAAACTCTAAATTCACTTTAGATAATATTTTAATACTAGTTTTAAAACTTAAATTATATAACAATTAGTTAATATTTGCAAGGGGGAAATATATTTTATAATAATTTAGATTATGTGAAAACTTATGACTTCTGCTAAATTTAAAGTCTGTGTGTTTGGGGACGGGGGAGTTGGAAAAACATCACTTGTTCAGAGATTTCTAACGGGAACGTTTGCAGATAGTTATCGAATTACTATAGGTGCTGACTTTTATATTAAAAAAGTTGAATTAGATGAACATGAGGTAACTTTACAGCTATGGGATTTCGCTGGAGAAGATAAATTCCGCTTCCTTCTGCCCACATATGCTGCGGGTGCATCAGGCGGAATTTTTATGTATGATATTACCCGACATTCTAGCATTAATAATATGAAAAAATGGTTGGAAGTTTTCAGAACAAGAAGCGATGGAAGTTTAAATGATATTCCGCTTTTAATGGTGGGTGGAAAATTAGATTTAGAAGATAAACGAGTAGTTTCCATTGATGAAGCTCACTCTATTGCGGAAAACAATGATTTTTACGAATTTATGGAGTGCTCGTCAAAGACGGGTGAGAATGTGGAAGATATCTTCAATAGCATTTCTAAAAAAATGTTAGAAGATGCTTTCTATTTAAATAAGTAATAAGAGAGAATAAATAATTCCTTGGTCATATTTTATTGATTAAAAGTTAATTTCATTTAATTCTTTTAATTTTAGCGTAAAATTATTTAAAATAGTCGTTAATTTTGCTATAAATAGATTTTTGATTAATTTTTCAAAACAATATAGTTATATCCTTTATCTTTAAATAAAATTCATTAATATTTTACGTTACTTAACTAGTTTTTAAAAGCGAATATAACCTAAAAATCACCAACGAATACCTTTTAAACCGATTTTTAAAAAAATCGCTTAAATTATTCCTTATCTTAGTTATAAAAATTTAATTTATTATCATAATATTTGAAACAAAATCTTCCTTTATATCAATTAAATGGAAAAATATTTGTAAATCATTTTAAAATATATGTGTTATATTTAAAGGTAAAATTTAGGAATACAAAAATAATTATTAAAGTATTAATATTGTAAGAAATAGAATGGGAAAAAAATGGGAAAAATGTGTTTTTTTTCTTTTATTTTATTAGAGTATTAATAATCCCTTAAAAAAAAAGTTTTCAAATCTCTCAAAAAGTAAGAATATTAACAATAATTACTAAAGAGATTAGAATTTGAGAGAATTAAATTGTTTAAATAGATGTTTTAATTAAGATCTATATTAAATTTAAAAAGAAAACAATTTTAAGACATTAAATGTAATATTGATTATAATATTAGAAAATATAGGATTTCAGATTAAAAAGTTCTAAACATTTAACTAATCTTGATTTATCAATTAGGGTTTCTTATATTTTAAACTTTTAGTTCTATAGATTATTGAGATAGTCTCAAAATAGAATATTTAAAAAATAGAATTTTTATTAATAGTTTAATAAAATCGATTATGAGTTAGGGTTTTTTGAATAATTATGCGTTAAAATTTCTTCCATTCAATTAATAGACGATTTTTACCTTTATGAATTGTATTTTGAATAATGAATTTAGAATTTTTTAGAAGAAATTCACAGGAATCTCTTCGATTTCTATATACATCAAGAAAAGGTACAACCTCTGGATTAAATTTTTCAAAATATTGATAAGGTTTCTGACAAGGAATTAATATATCCTTATTTCCTTTTAAGTTGAAAAGAAAATGAATTAAATCTGATCAAATTGGCTACCAAAAATGCCCAGATTCAATTAATTCAAGGACAAATCGAACAGGCATCAGAAACCTCCAAGCGCATACTTGAAGAAACAAAGAAGGTATTAGAACTTAAAATATTACCCTACAGAATAGAAGCTTTTGATATTTCGAATATAAGAGGGGAATCTTCAGCAGGAGCGATGGCAGTATTCATCAATGGTAAACCTAAACCATCGGAATATCGTCATTTCAAAATTAAAACCGTTTATCAACAAGATGATTATGCCATGATTCAAGAAATAGTGCGACGTCGATACAAAA
>JBHLLE010000037.1:0-11686 GCA_048885945.1 Candidatus Hermodarchaeota archaeon
TTAGGGACATTTTCTAACCTTTCAAACCAGGAAATACAGTTATAGGAAACATTTAATTCTTTTAAATTAGTAAGTGTCTCTAATCCATTAATATCTGCTATTTTATTATAAGAAAGGTCTAATTTTTTTATATTTGCAAGGTCTTTTAGACCTTCAATTTGATCGATATCTTTAATACCTAGATTATTAAGCTTTAATTTATCATTTTCAACATAATATTTTTTTCCTTTAAAAACTACATAGGACATAATATTTTATCAGTGGATTTTTGAATTGTTCTGTTCTCTTAACTTTTAATGTATATTTGTGTGATATTTTTATTAAATCTTTATTTTAAGTTTTTTAATAACTTTAATAAACTCATAGAAAATAGAATCCTATCTACCAATTTATTAAAAAAGGGTTATAAAAAAAGGGGCATAAAGGTAGTAAACCCCGTGAAAGCGCAAATAAAGACTCCAGATACAAACAGCTTAAATGAGGTCGTGTGGGTTTTATTAGCGTACAGGATCATAAACCGTAGCCCTAAAACGATCTCTACGAATCCTGCAAACGAGCAAAACGCGATTAAGTAAAAGATACTTTTCTCGTGGGGGTAATTTGTGGTGCTGGGATTTCGGATGCTTTCGATGCTTTCCTGCGGTAAGAGGTACAAAAAGTCCATGAACAGAAAAATCAATTGGTCAGGCAACGGGTCAAAAAGGACGATCAGCAGTTTGGGCAAATAGCCGATCAAAAGCCCGGTGGCGAGCGCCAAGTAAAAAACGCCTAAGATGACGTGCGGTTCTTCTAACTTTTCCCTAAGATCCTTCTCGTCTTTTTCAAATTTTCCCTCCTTGAGTTTCTGCTCCCGATAAAACCCTCTATATCTAAAGATGGTCAATAGCGCAACGAAAAATAGTAGAAAGATTACACCGTACTTTAAGTAAAAAAAGATCGCCTCGCAACTCTCGTTAATCGCGGCGCACATCCGCTCTTGCTCTTCGGTCCAATTAACCCACCTCATTTTTTTAGAACCTCCTGATAATTTTTCTTGAGAAATCGTTCATTCGAGGTCGATCTCGCGCTTTTTGATTTTGTTCTTCTAAATAGAGTTTGTTTACGATTTCGTTGAGTTCTGCAAATTTTAAGCACTCTTCGCATAAATCGCTATTGCTTTCTTTAGGACTCTTACATATTAAGCACAATGGACTTTTTTCGGGGATTTTACTTTTTGAGTCGTGGTGCGAGGTATCTATTTGATTGGAGTCTTTATTGAATTTCGTTACAATGGTTTCTGTTGAATTTTCTTTTTGTTCGTGTAGAGAATATTCTTCTCGTAAGGCACTAAGGATGCGCGCGTTATTTTCCTTTATTTCTTCTTCCGATAACCAACTCCTTTTCACGTAAGGGGTGGTAAGCTCAAACGGTACTCCGATACTGTTAACCCTGACTAAACACCTCCCGGTCGTTAGCATGGACAAGTAGCGCTCCTTTTCGCGGTCAAAGTTGAGCAAGTCTTGCAGGTAATCCTTTTGGATGTGGTTTTGAAAGGTGATAAACACGCCGCAATTGGCGAGTATCTCGGGGCTAACTGCCGGGCGGGTAGCCAACGAGATTAAGCACTCGCCCGTACCCCTTAAAAGTAAGGCGATGTCTTCTATGTAGGCGGAAATGGTGCTTTTTTTCGTGGTGTGTTGGGAAGCGAAGTATTGGGCGTCTTCTACGACGATAAAGTGGCGAATTCCTCTATAGTCTTTCGAACCGCGCTCGATGTTTACGTCCCACAAGTACTTTAACATCATGTTCAGGAAAAATAACGCGATCTCTTTGTTCCCGCCCATTTCGAACAAGCTTTTAAAGTTAAGCAAGACGTTGTGCTTGAAGACCTCTTTAACGTTCAGCCCGATCTGCTGTTCAAATGAGTGAGCGATGGTACTCAAGCTGTACTTCCGTATGCGATTTTCTACCGCTTGGACGCTGCTCTTAAAGGTGATGTCTTCTCGGATCATTTCTTTCAAATAGCTTTTTGCTTCTCGATAAAACATCCGCCAATTGCGTTTACTTGGGTCTTTGCACACCCTCCTCAAAATCTCTACGAAAACCCGCTCCATCTGCGGGCTATACTCGTCTCCCTCAAATAGACCGCCGGACTTAAAGATCTCGAAAACTCGTTCAGCGTGCACATCGGGATTAACGCCCAGCGGATCGAAAATGTTAATGGCAAAATTGTCTCCTACTTGGTAAACGAGCAAGTTGTCTATTTCATTTTGCAAGTGGTAATACTCTCCTTTAAACTCTACCAACAATATCGGGATATTTTTCAATTGTTTGGTGCACTTCAGTTCTACGATAAAGTTCTGGAAAAAATTGCTTTTCCCGCTTCCCGTTGCCCCCGTAATGAACATGTGCCTTTCCAAATCCTTAATAGATAGGTAAAAGTCGTATTTCCTCTTCTCTTTGTGCACGATGGTGCCTAACTTGATTTGCCCATCTTGGGCGTCTGACCTTGGGGGGTAATCAAACTCTAAAAAGTCTCCTTCCCGCGCGTATTTAAACGATAACCCATAGATCGCAACCGCGCTCCAAAACACGAGCTGGTTCGCGCTTACCAAGAAAAGGAGCTCGTTACTTTCTAAAAATTGCTTTTTCTCGTACAATCCTCCGTTTAATATGTAGAACAGGATAAAAACTCCAATAAGGACAGCAATCCCGAAATTAGAGATTAGATCGTAGACGTTTTTATTCTTCCTCAATATCGTGTACCTAAAGGTTTTCTTCTTGTACACAAACACTCTTAAGGACGCTACCAAACAAATTACGTAACTTATACATTCAATCAATAATACTAACATATTTTTTACCTCCGTTTTTATTTAAAATAACCAAGAATTTGCTGTTCTTGTGTGACGACCTATTTTTAGGGCGATGTTAAGGGTTTTAGGATTTAAATTAATTATTCAGGGGAGAACTTTTTTCTAAATAATAAAAAAAATGGAATTTAATTGTAGAATTACAACAGTAAACTTACATTGAGAGTAAAGCGTAGCCTTACGCTGTAAGTTTGAGTTAAAATTAGACGATTTGAGACACATTTTTCACGCGTTGACGATTTTCAGCAGTTCTTCTTTTAAGTCGTAGCGGTACTTGCTGGTAGTCTTAAGGCGTTCTGCTCTTCTTTTGTTCGTCTCGTCTACGAATGAAAGGATGTCGGATAGGATGTCCGGGGTAAAACTCCACGACTCGTTTTCGGTAAACAACACTAGCTTGATGTTGGCAGTGCTATCTAGGTTTAACCGCGTTTTCAACAAATGAGCGTACACAATCACTTGTAGTAAACATCTTCTCATTTTGTATTTGCTCTGCTTAAAATCGGCGATGATAATCTCGCGGTCTTTTACTGCCAAAAGGTCGATGTGCCCTACTACGTTTTCTCCGTCTCGATTTTTAACCCATAAGGGAAATTCAACAGATACGACTTTTTCTTCTGATATGAGCTTGTCCAATATAGGTTGGTGGTCGGGTCGCTTGCCCTGCGCTTTTTGGTGTTTATTAATGATAGTGCCCGTAGTTATTCGTAAATTATGTATGAATCCTAGTTTGTTACAGATTATCTTGCGTTTTAGAAGTAAAGGTTCTATCAATTGTTTCTCAATGGTCTCTGAAGTTAAGTGTTCTTTATGGTTTCCTTTTAGCTTAAACGAAGACGCGGAGATCTTAAAGTTGTTAAAGATCGAAGTTGGGTAGTTTTCCGCTTCGATATCTCTAAGATATCGGGTTAGCTTTTTTCTCAATACTATGTCCGAGATGTCTCTTAAAGAGGCTTTGTTGTACTTAAAGGGGTACTTGATTTTATTGTGGTACAAGTCTTTTTCTTTTAAGTTCAATAGGTTATCCAAGTACTTCAACGCGAGTTGAAATTCTTTGAGTGGGATTTCTCCTCTGGTGTGGAGGTTAATTAGGTTTTTTCTCATCCGTCTGTAAGTCAAAAGAGTGAGATTGTGTCCCCGTTTCAATTTTTCAAAAATAGTTCCTTTGTTAATCCGATTTCCGTGAACCCTGTAAGGGATTATTTCGGCAAAAGTTTGCAGGTTCACGTTTAAAATCGCAAATAAGTTTTTGATTCTCTGCACGTCTTTAGGATTTATTGCTTTAAATTCTTCTAGTTTCCTTAAATAGGCTTCTCTCGTAAGTCTTTTCGTGTTTTTAAGCAAAAATCCCTCTTTTTCAAACATGTTTCGAAATAGCCTGATCATAAATCGTATTCCCGAAAAGCTGGTGTTTTCTAAGCACAAGTCGCGATAATCGAGATCGTTCGAAGCGTTGTTGAATTTAATTTCTTTTTGGCGGAGTAAGATTTTAACGCACAAATAAAGCAAAAAGACGCCTAAATCTTGGGGATAAAAATAGCTATAATACCCTGCTCGAAATATTTTCTTAATGTCAAAACCATTTGGGTTGAGGTGATTTCTAAGATCTCTCATTATTTTTTGGGAAGTTTCGTCAGTGGAGAAGTTAAACGTGTAAGACTCCAAAAAATCGTAAAGCTCGTGGAGTTTGTTAACGATTTTCTTCTTGACGTCTCTATAGTCCAATCCTTTGTAATTTTTAACGCTTATCTTGTTAAGTATGTCAATCCCTTTCATCAAAACTTTTGTTTTGTACTCTTTAGGATCAATTTTGCATTTCTTCGTTAAATATCGAGTGTATGCTACTCTAAAAGTGTTCTCGCCGATCCCAAGCATTTTTCTAAACTCGCTTTTGGGATTTTCGGTAAATCTTACGTAATAACTCATTTCTAAGGTCATGTATACGATTCTGGCTTTAATAATAAAGACAGATTTTCTGGTCTTAATGTCTCGTATTTGGTCGTAAAATCTTTTATACTGCTCGTAAAACCTATTGTGGGTTACTAAGTGTTTGTACCGATAGTTCGCGTCTAATAATTTTTCAATGATTAAATTATATTCGAGGTCAATTTCTTTGGTGTTCGCTAAACTGGTTTGTTTTAGCATTTATTTTTCCTCGCAATTGAATTGCTTTTAAAAATCTATTTTAAAAAGGTGTTAAAATAAATTACTTACTTATTTACGCAGGAGTTTTAAGGTCTGGTACAAGTGTTCTAAAAACTCGTAAATGGCTAAAAAAAATTCTTTGATGCGCATCGAATCTCCTCTCGTTGAGTGCTTTAGGCGATAAGCCCCTTTTTTCTGAGGATGTCGTTGTGGACAATAAAGTGCTGCTGGTGCTGCCCGTCGTTAGGGTCGAATTGATTGTAGATCCGACTTTTGGGGATCCACGCTTGTTGGCGCCCCGCAAACTGGATTAATACCGCTTTTTCGGTAGTGCGAATAAGCGTTCCGATCAACTCGCTTTTTTGGTCGTTTATTGCAAACATACCTCCTTTTTTACGAGATTCTGTCTTATTATTATATTTAGTATAGTCAGGTTCTGGATTTAGGATATAAAAAGTCTTAAGCACGATTTCTCCGAAAATCGCGAAAACGCGTCTAACGATTTCTTGCGGTTGTAAGGATTGATTGCTCGCGGGATCGTTTACCGTCTCTATTATCTCTTGTAACTCGTCTGGATTAATTTTTTTACTTTCCATTTCGTTCCCTCGTTCTGAATAAATTAATTTAAAATCCTGTGGTTTTTAGGTAGATTTTGGTTTGAGGTTTTTTGGTTAGAGTTGCACCTATACGGGGAGAAAATAAGAAAAAAAAGTAGTTAGCGAGAAAGGGAGTTGAGACCGAATTCTTCGAGCGTCTCGTCCCGTTCTCTTTTCCTTTTTTTCAATTTCTGTACGCATTATATACATCCCTCGCATAGATGGTCGCACAAAAACAGAAAGTTCTATGGCGTGTTCTGGTGGGGTCGTTTCCCTTGGTCGATTCTCGTCGACGATTTTTTCGTAGGAGTTTTAGCTCTTCCCCTCTCCTTGGTCGAATTTTTTATATAAGTTCTCTATTATACCCCGCAATTTTTCCACCTCTTTCAATCGATAGCGCACCTCCCATTTTCTCGCCTTGTAAACCCATAAGTAATCGACTTTCTTGCCCTCTAGTTTCTCTACGACTCTAGGACTCTGACAGCGAGGACAACGTTCCGCAAGACTCCCTTTCCGTCTGCTCTGGATCGAAAACTTGCTGGGGTGTAAGTACCCAAAATAACTGTATGTCTTTTTTAACGAACCGTTCGGATTTCTCCACAACGCCATCTTGCTTAAAATGTAAAAGCTCGTATAGTAAGCTTCTGACCTGCGGGGTAAGTGGTTTCGATAAGCGTAATTTGGATAAAGGGTTCTAAATTCTTTCGCGGGTAGTAAGTTTCCAAACCCTAGCACGTGGTAATGGACGTTTAACTTTTGCGTTAATATGGGGTCTTTACAGCAACAGTAAGAAGCGTTTTCGGTGGGAGTCGCTTTGTATTTTTTGCCGCAAGCTCGGCAGTAATACGACCACAAATGCAAAAGCAAGACCCCTCCGACGAGTCCTAACTTTCTCAGCATAGGATATACGACGTGGCGCTTAAAGTTTCGATACATCTCTTCGTCTGTAAAACACGACTCTTCTCCACTTATCGCGATAGACACGTGCAAAATTTTGCCTATCGAAACGCGATTTTTGTAGCAGTGGTCTCTAAACGCCCTCAACCGCTCGTTAATCCGCCTCGCCTTTAAGGAACACGCCGAAGGAAAGCAAGAAGAGCAGTCGAACTTGTTGCAGTGCATACGGATCTTTTTTCCGCTATCGTGACCGTTGGGGCACGCGAGTTCTATGCTAACGCGGTTGCAGTTTGATCGATACCTCCCGTCTATTTTGGTCTTTTCAAAGTTTCCCGATCCCGCGGGAATCCATTTACCTAAGGGTTCGTAAGGAATTTGCGAAAGGCGACTTACTCTCTTTACGGTTTCGCTTGAAATTTTCCAAATAGGGGTCGTGCGTTTTGCTTTCGACATATCCAAATTCCTTTTAAATTCTTTACTATCTTACGGAATTTATCTATTTAAATTGCCCCGTTTTTATTTTGTATTACAATTCTCGAGGGAAAACCTTTTTTCGTACTACAAAAAAAATAATTTCGTATTACAAAATTTTTCCTAAAAAAAGCTTTCTATTTCTAAAATCTTTATTATTTTGATTATAATTAAAAAAAAGTGAAAATTTTATTTTAAAATACATTCTTAAATTAGGAATCTATTTTTAATTTATCTACTGCTCTAATCTTCTCTGTTTTCTTAGTATTCCAGCTTTCAATTTATCCAATAAGCTAAATTTTGATTTGGATTTAAATTCGCGTTCAATATCTTCAAATTTTTTTGATAATAATTCGTAAAATTTAGGATATTCCGCAAATTCTGTCGTGACCTTTACTAATAATTTACTTGCTTCCTCTCTTTCATCTAAATATTTAATATATAATTCGGCTTCTTCAATTCTAGACATTTTGTCTATTACGTCTTGAAAAGTCTCATTTATTAAATTACGTCTGCTTGCTTCTATATCTTTTTTTTTTTCCACTTTATCCTCTTGAATCTCTCTATGGGTGTCTTGTTTTTTGTATTTAGACGCTTGCTTTATTAGATTTTGAAGATCCTCTATTGTTGATATCAACTTACTAATTCTGTAATCGCTTTTTATAATAGCTTTATCCATTTGAGTCTTTAGATCATTTTTCATTTCTTTATTTTTAGCCATTTGATTTCTTTTGTTTTGGAGAATCTTTTTTTCTGAAACAATATCATTCAATTTTCCCTCATATATGTTAGCAAGATTTCTCGTTTGAGCCTCTATGTATTTATCTATTATTTCATTATGCTCTTTAAGTTTTTCCTCACATTCTTTCACAGACCTACGTACTTTCGCTAAAATAACAATAACCAGACTAAATGCAATGACAACAATAACAAAATTCATGAAATTTCTAAGTTCGTTTAACACGAGGTTTCCAATAAATTGTATGATGACGCTGATTGCTAAAAATATTAATGAAGTCGTAACACCACCTACCAAAAAATCAGCTTTTTCCATCCTTTTGAAATCTTCCATCTCGCTTTTATAATTCTTTTCTAACGTTGTTTTTGTCGCGGATAATTCGTGAAAACCATTTTGGATAGGTTCCAAAAGAACTGAATATTCTTCCATTTCAATCTCCTCTAAAACTTAATTAAAGAAAATTCGGATTTCAATCTTTTATTTATTAAAAATTTATCTAATAGATCATATTATTTTTTATTTTAAAAATAATACTTTAATACCCTATTGATATTAAATAAAAAGATTTATCCAATAATATAGAATTTGTTTGGTCTTTTCTAAGATTTTATTAATAATTTAAAAGAAAAGGACCTAAGAAATATATTGATAGATCGTAATTAATACGGTAATATATGTAATGCCTTTAGATAAGACATTAAATTTCACTACCTTTTGTTTTTTTATCTTTAAATATATATTCTGGTAAAAAAGTTTTTCTGTATCAGAGCCAAGACTAAGTCGTTCAGAAATATTGCGTATGATAACCTCTTTCCCTTTTTTTATTAATCGGTATGGATAATAGAGTCCGATGGGTAAAAAAATCACTAGCAAAATATCGATTACTACAACTATACAAAAAATAATGGATATAATAAGATTTTCATCTATTCCGATATAAGAAAGAGAGTATATATGAAAAATAAAAATATAAACTGATTGTACACAAGCAATTAAAAAAATAGACCAATCTGCAGGTTCTAGAATATCCTCATAAGGAAGAGTATAAATAAAAGGAATAATTTGAGTAGATTTAGGATCATCCTTCTCTTTATTTAAATTAAGCGGAAAATACGGTTCAATTGAGATATAAACCATGAATACAAGAATGCTCACAGACATTACAAATAATATTGAAAACAAATATTGTGTTTGGGAATCTTTAAATTGCTCCCAATTTAAACAAATAATTAGTGAATTGTAAAAAGGTAAAAATATTACCATTAAAAATGCTATAACTTTTCCTATTTTTTCATAATTATAATGCCATTTCTTTCTTTTATATCGTGGTTCAATCTGTTGATCTAATAATTCCTCAATATCCTCAATCGGATAATGATCTAATCCTAAGTGTGTATTATTGTTATTTAATTCAAAAGTTATTTTAATCGAAGTAGATTCTGTAAATATGTAACGGTCAGTAATAACCATTGCTGGGGGATACATATCAAGGGGATAATAGTAAGGTTGTTTAGGGCGGTTTTTTTTGGTTGGAAGGTCTCGTAATACTTCTTTAAGCTCTTCTATAGAAAGTTCTGTCAGCTCATTATAAAATAAATCATATTGTTTTTTGTTTCGGTCGTAATTTTTAATTAATACTTTCTCTTTTCTTATTTCATTTGAACTATCGGTTGTTGACATAGAAGGATTATCCTCTTACTATTAAATAATTTATTTTTTGGGATATTGTCTATAACTTTTACCTGTTAAATAGAGATAATTACGATCTTGTATATAAATATTATTTAAAAAGGGGGAGATACACATAACTTTTCAAGGATAATTTTCACTTAGAATCCAATTTTAAAACCATGATTAAAAAAAAGGAATTTGAAATTTAATTAACTTTATTCATTGTCTATTGAAAAAACTTTTTTACACAGGTATGGTTATTTTTTTAAATTACTATTTTGGAGTAAATTTCATAGTTATGCTTGCTTTTCCTTCTCCTTTAATTTTAAAAACCCATAGTCCCGTTTCAGCAGAAACTCCAAGTGTTAATCCAAGCGTTAATTCAGCCAATTTATAAACCTCTGAACTCATCCTTTTAATTACGCGTTCTCCAAAACTTTTTAGATTTTCTATGCTCTCTGCAGCTAATTCCTCAATTTTATCCTTTCCAATTTTATGTGTTGTTTCAATTTCCAAATTTACAGGGATGGTTTCTTTACTTGACATATTTCTCACATTCTTGTTTTTGGTTTAATTTATTGAATATTACCTTTTTTAATTAAATGCTAAATTAATAGATTTCTATCTATTTTCTAGAAGTTAAAGAATTTAAACCCACTTATCATCTTAATAGCCAAGTTTTATTGAAAACTATAAAAATTATTTGATCTCCTTCCACAAAAAGGCTTCTACTTGGCGGAAAAAGAGAGGATAGGTCTCTTACATATTCCACGATTCGGACTCGAATAGCTATATGGTTAAAATAGAGTTATTTAAAGACCACGCTAAAGTACTCTTCAATTGTACCTCTAAACAATTCGTATCCCCGCTCAAACTCGTCAATATCTACGTTAAAAAACCTAAGTAATTCCTTTAGAATAGATTGTATTGTTTTTAACACTTTTTCGTTATCATTCAAATCGCTTATTTTAACGGTGATTTCGGATCTCGGATTAATATCGTTTCCTAACAATAGTGTTCTCCCCCCCACCAGAGAAAGATCCCACCCGGAATATACGTCTAAAATTAATTTTATACTTCCTTGAAAATCTAATTTCGTGTAAATAGATCTTACTAGTTTTAACCACATCATAATAAGATAGGCTAATAGGTTAGCGTTTATCCAGAGAGAATTTAGTGTTTTTTCGTTTTTTTTTAAGAGGAAAATCGAATTTTGTATATCCTCCACGGGACTAGCGTCAACTGCGATTGTCATAGAAATTATACCCTTTTTGTAAATTTTAGTTCTTCCAAAATTAAAAACCATGTTTCCATTCAATGTATAATTAGATTGATACCAATCCTTCCGAAATTTAAATTCTCTAAGAAAATTGTCAAAATCACATACACCCCCATCTGGACTCCTGTAAATTAGATTGTTATGGATGTCTTTTAGAATGTTTATTGTAGTCTCATCGTCAAAATCAATTTTCTTTGGATGCAAACTAATAGGTACCGCAAAAAAAGAGAAATCTAAATGTTTTCGATTAGGATCTATGGAACTAATTTCCTGATGAATTATCCCTAGTTCTTCATTCAATTGATCAACAACATAATCTGCATCGGCGCTCTCGCCTTCGTGATTAGTTTGCTCGCTTTGAAATTTTCTTTCTTCTTCTTCGCTTAATTCTTCAATAAATTTTCTAAATTCAGGGAATGTTAGATCGTCTAACTTGACTTTCTCGTTAATTCCCGTTATCTCTTCGGGTCGTAAAAACATATTTATAAAACCCTCTTTGATGTAAAATAAGTCTACGTCTTCGTCTTCGGGTTCGTAAGAATACCTAGAAGAGCCCGGATCGATGATTTTAATTTTTCTTTCTTTGTTGATGTCCTCGTCCGTAAGCATGACGTTTCCCGCGTGTAAATCGCGGTGTAGCTCAAATTTGTCTCTAAACTCGTTGACTCCGTTAAGAGCTTGCACAAAATATCCTAATCTCTCCGTATAAGGTCTTTCAAAGAAAATTCTATCGTCAATTTCCTCAAAACTTTTTCCTCTGATTAGTTCCATAATTAGAAAGAAATATTTTTCCTCTTCGTACTCTATAATCCCTTTGTCCATAATTTTGACTACGTTTTCGTGGTCGATGTTCATTAATTTTTTAGCGTCTGAAAGGTATACATCTTCGTTAATACGTCCTAAAGGTTCGTCGTAGACTTTAGCAACTCTTACTATATTATCCTCTTTGCTATACACATTATATATCTCTGCCAACCCACAAGGTTTGTTCATGGGCTTAAGATATAGATATCACTTGTTTTCTAATGCCGATTTAAAT
>JBHLLE010000038.1:0-11670 GCA_048885945.1 Candidatus Hermodarchaeota archaeon
GTTGATGGTCCTCAGGCCAAGGGGATAACGCTAGAATTGAATCTATTTGTGGTGTAAATTCTTTTGGATCAAGTCTAAAGATATTATATACTTCCTCAGACCATTTAACTTCGCCTGTTTTCACATCCCACCACCAATTCCCCAAATGTACCATTTTTTGTGCTTCGGCTAAACTATTTCTCGACTCTTTTAACTTTCTTTCTGTTTCTTTACGATGCGTAATATCGTGCATAATGGCTATAAACGAAATGATCTGCCCATTATCATCCAATAAAGGGGAGATTTTCATATCACAAATAAAGACGCTTCCGTCTTTTCTTCTATTTAAATGAAATCCCGTCCACACTCGTTTTGCGAGTACAGTTTTGTATATATCATTCTGGATATCTTCCGCAAGAGGTTCTGCATTTAGAAAGTCAGGTGTTTTTCCTAAAAACTCTTTTTTTTTGTATCCGTATAGTTCTTTCGTAGCTTTATTTATATAGGTGATTCTAAAGTCTTGATTCGTGACTATTATAGCATCTTTAACTTGTTGAGTAATGGAACTAAGAAATTTTTTTTCTTGGTCTGCCATTATTCTATCAGTTATATCTCTTGCAATAATCAATGCTTTTTTTTCTCCATTAGTATCAATAAAAGTTTTTCCCTTTGCTTCAATCCAAATCCAATGACCATCTTTATGTTTGAATCTTACTTCCGCTGAGCCATAACCCTTTTTAAATCCTTCTTTTAATTCATTAATTGCAAGATTTACATCTTTTGGATGAATATAATTTCCAACATATTTTCCGATTAAATCGCTCTTCTTATATTTTAAGACTTGGAGATATGTTTGTTCATTTAAATAGTCAAATTCAAAATTTTGATTTAGAACTGCAATTAAATCGTAAGCATTTTCAGAAATGAGTCTATATTTCTCTTCTGAATCCTTTAATGCTAATTCTGCTTTCTTTCGTTCAGTAATATTTCTTGAGATGTATAAATATTTTTGATTTTCACTTTCATCTTTAAACGATTTAACTTTAATTTCAAACCATAAATAGTGCCCATCCTTATGTCTAAACCTTGTTTCATGAATACCTTCACCAGTTTTATATACTTTTCTCATAAAACGGCGAATATGTGAATAATCTTCTGGATGATTGAGAATTGCAGAAATTTTACCAAGAAGGTCTTCCTTTTTGTATCCTAAAACCAATAAATGAGCTGCTTCATTAATGTACTCAATTTCAAATTTATCGTTTGTTAATCTTATTAAATCGTTTGAATTTTCAGTAATAAGACGATAATTTTCTTCTGATGCTTTTAATTTTTCGTGGACTTGAAGACTAACGATAATATTTCCAATTTCTTTTCCTATAGAATTAAAAGTATTTTTTTCTGCATTTGAGAAGATATATCGGGTTTTTGATGCAATATTTAACGCACCTACAATCTCGTCTTTATATTTAAGAGGAATACTAGCAATTGATAAAATTCCTGTCAGTCGTGAGGGTTCTGGATCATAATTATTATAATTTTCAATAAATATAGGTTCTCCATCTATAAAGACTTTTCTATATCTCTTATCATCAGTATTTAAATGATTTACTTGTTCTATAAATTCTCTGGATAAATTTTTATAGTAAGTTATGCTAGCTATCTTCTTATCCTCACTTAAAATATATATACCGCCCGCATCAAAATTCATTATCTCAAGTATAGAATTGACGATATCTCTTGATAATTCCGATATGTTTTTCGCTTTATTACTATCTAATATTACTTTATTTAATATATCTGAACTCTTGATACTTTTTTTTATCGTTCCTATTAATCTTAACTTATCATCAATAATAGTTAGATTTCCTTTAGCGATTACTGGAAAGTAATATCCCTGTTTATGTAATGCCCTATATTTAACTGAAACAATTTCAGCTGATTTTTTTGCTCGAATCATTTCGTTCTTGATTCTAGAGACATCTTCTGGATGAACAAAGTCAAGAGAATTTTCTCCAATCATTTCGTTGGGGGTGAAACCATAAAGACCGAAACATTGGGGGCTAATATCAATAATCATTCCATTAGGATCTAGTTCAATTACCGTATCATCTATTAGATTTATCAAATTTAGGAATTTTCTTACAGTAGAATAAGATTTCTCATTAATTGAAAATAACTTCTTATCTAAATCCAAATAGAACGCCTTCTACCTAAATTGATTAAATATTTGTCTTATGTCGAATTAAATTTTCCAGATTAACCCCAGTATTATTGAAATACCCGTAATAAAAATTAATCGCAAATTAACCCTACTTATGATTGACTTGAAAAAGGGGAAACAAATCTTATTAATTCTTTAACAAAAAAATAAATATCAATTTATTATTTAAGTATTTCCTCCCAATCATGAAAGAATTAGAAATATTTTAAAAAAGTAAACATTTTTTAAACATTTTTAAAAATAATGTTAACAGTTTTCATTTTTATTTAACATATATTTTAACAAATCCAAATATACACCTATTTATATAAATTTGAACTATTTTTTTATGAATTTCTTGTATGAATTGATTCTATATAGGAGAAATATATTATAGAGATAAATTTTCAATGATGGTGGCAACTCCTTGACCACCTCCTACGCATGCCGTAGCAAGCCCATATTTTCCCTTCTCTTCTCGTAATATTCTGGCAAGGGTACCTACTAACCTAACACCTGTCATTCCAAGAGGATGACCTAAAGCAATAGCACCACCTTTTACATTAACTTTTTCTAATGGGATATTCAGAGTTTTCATCGCATATAAAGGTACTATAGCAAAAGCTTCATTTATTTCCCAAATATCGATATCTGAATCTTTCAGTTCAGCATGTTTGAGAGCTTTTAGACTTGCAGGTACTGGTCCTTTTCCCATGACTCCTGGATTGACCCCTGCCCAACCCATTGAACAGATTTTTGCCAGAGGTTTGATTCCTAAGTCTTCTGCTCGAGATCTAGACATTAGAACGCAGCAACCAGCACCAGTGTTTAAAGGAGAACTATTTCCTGCTGTAATTTGGGGTTCTTTCTCGATTCCACTTGAATAAACGCGAAGTTTTTTCATATTTTCCATTGTTGATCCTTCGCGAATGGATTGATCGTATTTTATCGTTTTCTTTGAACCATCAGGACGTATTACTTCTATTGGTAAAATTTCCTCGTCAAAAAATCCTGAAATTCGCGCTTCAATCGCTTTTTCGTGAGATCTGAGGCTAAATTTATCCATATCTTCTCGAGTTATGTCAGAATTCTGTTCCCATAGGAGTTGAGCAGTTTGTATCATCGTAAAACCTGTTTTTAAATTGTACTTAGCTAGTTCTGGAAATAAATCCTCTTCCCCTAGTTCTACTTTTTTTCTAGTTAAATCTGTTCCACGAGGTATTCTAGTCATATGTTCCATACCAGCAGCTAATACAATTTCAGAATTTCCAGTTAAAATTTCCATTGTTCCAATATGGATACTTGACATACTACTTCCACATTGTCTATCAATCCCCATGGCAGCAACAGTCTCTGGAAGACCCGCTAAAAATAAGGGATGTCTCCCGCCATATAGAAAATTTTCTTTTACCTGATTTGCGCAACCTGTTATTAACTCATCTATTTCATTCGGATCAAATTTTGCTCTTTTAATAAGTTCTTTTAAAACTAAAGCAAGTAAGATATCCCCAGGAATTTCGTAAAAAAAATCTCTTTCTGGCTGATCGGGGCGACTTCTTGAGATTGGGGACCTTAAATAATCAACAATTACAACTTCTCTCAATTTTGACATGTTCTCTTACTATTTTCCAATAAATTCTGGTTCTTTTTTTTCAATTAATGCAGTTACTCCAATTTTGTAATCTTCACTTTCTGCAGATTTAATTTGCATTTGGCGTTCGTACTCTAAATGCTCTTCCAAGGGAGTACTAAGGGCTTTAAAAAATAATTCCTTAGTTCTAGCAAACGCTAACAGAGGTCCATTGGCAAATTTTTCCGCCCATTTTAATGACGCTTCTTCTAACTCTTCTGCTTGTACAATTTCATTTACAAAACCGAGCGTCTTCATTTCTTCAGCTGAATAAGTATCTCCAAAAAAAGACATTTGAACTGCTTGTTGCCACGTGAGCTGACGACTAAGTAAAATTGTTCCCGCAAATCCAGGAATTAAAGCAAGTTTACAAAAAGATTGCCTAAATCTGCCATATTGTGAAGCTATTATAAAATCGCATGAAAGCGCAAGATTCATGCCTGCTCCAACAGCCCAACCATTTACTGCTGCGATGACTGGTTTTGGATAAAGACGCAAAACTAAGGCTATTTTATATAGGATTTTAGTTAAATCGTCCATGACTTGACCTGCTGTACCATCTTCAGCACTTTTTTTAAATTTTTTAATATCTCCTCCCGCTGAAAATGCCTTACCTGAACCTGTAATTATCAAACATTTTACTTCTTTATTATTACGTAGAGATTCTAATATTTCCAATATTTGGGTTCCGGCTTCTAAATTTAACGGATTAAGATTCTCAGAGTCAATAAGAGTTATTATCCCAATATTGTTTTTGATCTCTAATTTAACTTTTTTTTCCATTTGACTATTTACCCCACATTCTTGTCATTTCTCTTGAGATTAGAAACTTTAATATTTCAACGGTTCCTGCAGAGATCTGCCCGATTTTAGCGTCCCGATAGTATCGTTCTAAGGGATATTCTTCTGAATATCCAATCCCCCCAACAATTTGGATTGCTTCTTGACTAACTCTAACTGCAGCGTCTGCTAATCGAAATTTGACGCCCGCAACCTGAGCTCGACAATTATGACCCTCGTCTAGCATTCTCGCGATATTAGCAAGTGCCATTCTGTATAATTCAATATCCGTAAAGATTTCACTGAGTTTAAATGAAATCGCTTCAAATGAGAATATTGGCTTTTTAAATTGTACGCGTTTGTGAGAATATTTATAAGCAACTTCAAATGCACTTCTTGCGAGACCAAGATATTGAGAGGCAGTAAAAGTTCTTTCCCCATCAAGACCAAATAGTAGTATTTCTAAGCCTTCGTTTTCTTTGTGAATTACGTTTTCTTTTGGAACTTTACAATTGTTAAAACGCAGATACGAATTAGGCATCCCTCTACGGCCCATATGTTTATAGTCTTTCACTACTTCAAACCCAGGAGTGTCTGTTTCAAAAATAAATGCAGTCATACCTTGATGAGGTTTAACTTGATCGTTTGTAATTGCATATAAGCAAATGTAATCTGCTACGCTTCCATTTGTAATAAAACACTTCTCTCCATTAAGGACGTAAGAGTCTCCTTCCTTCTTAGCTTTTAATCTCATTCCCCCAATCGCGTCAGAGCCTCCTGTAGGTTCTGATATACCAATAGCACCTATTTTTGTACCATTAGCTATCCCCGTTAGATATTTCTTTTTTTGCTCTGGAGTACCAAATTCAATAATAGGACCAGCAAATAGACACGAAGAGGCTCCAAAAATGCTTGCTATTGCGTAACTATAAGCAGATAATTCTTCTCCAAAAATACATCTGTATAAAACTCCTTTACCTTGACCTCCTGCATCCTTTGGAATAATCATATCTAAATAAGGCATTTTCTTTAAAGTCTCAACTGCTAACTCTTTATTTCTCTCTCTATCGATTTTTTCTATTACAGGTTCAATATTATTCCTACACCAACTCCGCACTTCCATTCGAAAATCATTTTCCTCTTTATTAAAATAATGTAATCTTTCAGGCATGCAAGAATAACCAAGGGTTACCTCTAGATCTTTAAAATCAACTTGTCCATCCATTTAGATCACAAATCATTTTTTATTATGCATTAATTATTATTTCAAATTTAATGTATATTAAATTATTTCCACGATATTTAAGATTCATTAGAATTTATTTATCTACTCGTAGTTCTTTAATTATAACACGCAAACTATTTTATTATTGACTTATTATTAAATTTGTTAACAATGAAAAAAGTTGCTATTATAGGAGTAGGACACACTAAATTTGGAAAGCTTACAGATAAAGACCTATTGGATTTATTAAGCGAAGCTTCTCTAAAAGCTATTGAAGATTCTAATACGAGCGATAGAGATTTTGATTCGGTTTACGTTGGTGCGATGAGTCCATGCCAATTTAACCATCTTTCTGGTTTAGCAAGTGCCTTAGTGGATAAGATAAGTTTATTACCTGCTGAAGCAGACCACATTAAAAATGGACCTGCCAGTGGAGGTTCAGCGATAAAAGCAGGTTTTCAAGCAATTGCATCGGGTATGAGTGATTTAGTACTAGTGGTTGGAGGTGAAAAAATGACTCACATTACAACACCCGGTTTTATCACTTCAAATGTAGCTACTATCACTCATCCTCAAGCAGAAAGGCCTCATGGTGTATCACTACCTTCCTTTGCGGGGTTATTAACTCGAGCTTACCTTGAGAAATATGATGCCAAACTAGAATGGATTTCAGATATAGCTATTAAGAACCATAATAATGGAGCTTTAAATCCTGTGGCTCATTTTCAACGTTCAATTGAAAGTTTCATGGAAAGTGCAATTCAAAAAGGAAAAGGTGATTGGGATACTGTATACGATTATCTTTTGGATGATAAAGTTAATCCTATAATTGCTGATCCTTTGCGATTGTTTCATATATGCCCTATTTCTGATGGAGCAGCAGCAACAGTATTATGTAATGCAGAAATCGCCAAAAAATATAATGATAATCCCGTCATAATTTCAGGTATAGGTCAGGCAACAGATACTCATATCGTTTATGAGAGAAAAGATTTAACAACATTGAACGCCTTAAAGATTTGCTCTAATAAAGCTTTTAATATGGCTAAAAAAACTCCTGATGATATTGATGTAGCAGAACTTCACGATGCGTTTGAAATTTTAGAAGCCGTAGAAAGCGAAGACATTGGATTTTTTCAAAAAGGAGAAGGGGCAAAGGCAGCTCACGAAGGACAGACTCAAATTGGAGGCAAGATCCCTATCAATCCTTCTGGAGGATTAAAAGCGAGAGGACATCCATTAGGAGCGACAGGAGTAGCACAAGTAGTAGAATTGGTTTGGCAATTAAGAGGAGAAGCAGGTAAAAGACAGGTTGATGGGGCAAAATCTGGAATTACCTGTAATTTCGGAGGATTTGGTAACAATATTATTTCAATATTAGTCGAAAGGATGTGAATATTGTGAAAAATAATGAAGAAAAATTAGATTGGAAAAAATGTAATAAATGCGGTTATCTCCAGCATCTCAGTCATATAAGGTGTCTGAGATGTAAACATGAAGAATTTTCTATAGTTCAGGTGTCAGGAGATTGTAAATTATTAACCTTCACAATTTTAACCGCTCCTCCAATGGAATTCAGGGATCAAAAATTGTATGCTCTTGGAGTGGTTGAATTTGACAACAAAATCAAAGCACTTGGACAACTCTCAAGAAAAGATAATTTAGAAATTGGTATGAAATTAAAACCAATATATAAAAAAATTTGCGATAATTTAGATAATAAAGAAGTGTATGCTTATGTATTTGAACCAATTAATTAAAAAAGGCAAGGTGATCTAGACTTAATGTTTTCTAAAGAGGAACTCCAAAAGATTAAGAATGAACGTGATAAATGGGAAAAAGAAGTCTTAGGAAAATTTGTTGAGAGAGGGGAAACAAAGGAAAAATTTGAAACACCCTCTGGAATTCCATTAAAACAAGTATATGACCCTGAGGATATTAATAACGTTGATTATTTAGAAGATCTTGGTTTTCCAGGAAATCAACCTTACACGAGAGGGGTATACCCTAATATGTATCGTGGAAGAATTTGGACCATGCGTCAATATTCTGGATTCGGCGATGCCCTTCAAACCAATGAGCGATTTAAATATTTAATTTCACAGGGACAGAAGGGTCTTTCAATAGCGTTTGATTTACCCACGCAAATGGGTTATAATTCAGATAACAAAATTTGTCTAGGAGAAGTAGGAAAAGTTGGAGTAACTGTGAATTCATTAAAAGATTTTGAGAAAGTTTTCAAAGATATTGACTTAAGTAAAGTATCTACAAGTATGACAATAAACGCTCCTACCGCAATTCTTCTAGCAATGTATATTGCTGTGGGAGAAAAACAAGGATTAAAGCCTGAACAATTAATGGGCACGGTTCAAAACGATATTCTTAAAGAATATGTTGCCAGGGGCACCTATATTTTTCCCCCTAAACCTTCTTTACGATTAACAGCTGATGTTATTGAGTATTGTTCTAAGAAACTCCCTAGGTTCAATACTATTAGTATTAGTGGATACCATATGCGTGAAGCAGGTTGTAATGCTGTTCAAGAAATAGCTTTTACTGTAGCAGACGGTATTTCTTACGTTCAGGAAGTTCTAAATAGAGGTATAGATATTGACGAATTTGCACCAAGATTGTCTTTCTTCTTCACTACACACAATCACTTCTTTGAAGAAATCGCAAAACTTAGAGCAGCAAGAAGGTTATGGGCGAAAATAATGAAAGAAAGATTTAACGCTAAAAACCCTAATTCTTTAAGATTAAGATTTCATACTCAAACGGCAGGAGTAACCTTAACAGCTCAACAACCTCAAGTAAACATCATCCGAGTTGCTATCCAAGCATTAGCTTCCATACTTGGTGGTACTCAGTCTTTACATACGTGTGGAGCTGATGAAGCCTTAGCGATTCCTACTGAGGATTCGGTACGGATATCTTTAAGAACACAACAAGTGCTTGCTTACGAGTCTGGTGTTACTGATGTGGTTGATCCTTTAGGTGGGTCTTACTATATCGAATATCTAACTTCTCAAATAGAAGAAAAAGCAATGGAATATATTAAAAGGATAGATAATATGGGTGGTATGACTACCGCTATTGAAAAAGCTTTTATTCAGCAAGAAATTCAAAACAATGCGTACCAAGATCAAAAACGAATCGAAGATGGCACTTATAATATTGTTGGTGTAAATAAGTTTTGTACTGACGCAGCTTGCAAAATAGAACAATTTAAACAAAGCGAGGATTCTGAACAAAATATTATTAACTCTTTAAACGAATTAAAAAAAACTCGCGATGAAACTGTAGTAAAAGAAAAATTATTTAAAATAAAAAGAGTCGCTGAATCATCTGAAAATATCATGCCTATAATTATTGAAGCAGTAAAATGTTATGCGACAATACAAGAAATTTGCGATGCCTTAAGAGAAATATTTGGAGAATATCAAAGTTCTCAAATATTTTAAATTTTTAAGTTCTTTTTATAATTCGAAATTTTAGGCAATAATGGAATAAATTCCATGGGATTTCCAAATACAGGGACTTTTCTTTCAGATAATATTTTGGCGACACGATAACTATCTTCTGGGCAATTAGCACGTTGTATTATGGGAATTAATGGTTTTCCAAATTTTTTTCCCGCACTTAATGCATCAATAATATCCGCTTCATATTTATCATTCGGGCTTATAAAAAATTTGAGACTAAAATACCAACTGGGAAAATCCATTATCAACCCATCCATTTTTTCATCTGATAATGCAATTTCAATTATTTCTTTAATTGATTTACTATGTGTAAACTGTGCTGCTACATCTAATGGATTTTTAGAGCTCGTTCCACGAGTAAAGAACTTATTATTTAACTGTTTTTGAATTTCTGGACTAAATGGTGGTACCTTCATTCCAAATTTTTCAATTAAATCAACTAATACAACGCCATATCCCCCCGAAATCGAAAAAATTGCGATTTTTTTTAAATCGTTTGCACCGTAAAAATCGATTAATTGAGCCACATATAATAATTGTTCGAGAGTATCAACTTCTATTAAATTATATTGTTTAATGAGAGCACTCCATATCTCGTTACTTCCCGTAATTGATGCCGTATGAGTTTTTACTGCGACTTTTCCTGTTATTGACTTTCCTCCTTTTAAAATAATAATCGGTTTTTTATTTTCTGAAAGAACTTTTTTTAATTGTTCTCCTCTATTAGATTTTATTCCTTCCAAATAACATAAGATAATTCTCGTTTCAGGATCTTTACATAGATACGATAATATGTCTACAAAATCTAAATCTGCACCATTTCCAAATGAAAAGACCTTAGAAAAATAAATTCCCATAGACTGTGATGTATAAATAGCAATATTACATATTCCTCCACTTTGAGCAATCATTCCAATATGACCCGGAGTAGAAGAAAATTTTTGACGCCATGCGATTCCTAATTTTGGATAATATAATCCCATTCCATTAGGTCCTAATATTCTTAATTTATTTTTAGCTCTCCTTATTAGTTCTTTCTCGAGTTCTTCACCTTCTTTTGTTCCAGAATCTGAAAATTCTGATGTAAAAATACTTGCTAATTTCACTCCTTTATCAACACAATCGTCAATAACCTCTAAAATTCGAGAAGATGGAACGGTAATAAACACAAAATCCACTTTTCCTGGAATATCTTTTACTGAAGGATAAATATTTTTTGAATTAAATCCAGAGATTTCTTTTGCAGTAGTATGAACCGCGTATAAATCTCCTTTGAAATTCTCTTGATGATTTCTCAAAAAATAGAAATCTCGCTTTTTTGAGGGGCCAATAACAGCCATAGATTTAATTTCTTTAATGAAAGATATATCTTTTAAATTCATATCTGAGCTTTCTTGCTTGATCATCAGTTAATAAAAATCTGCAAATTATTAAAACCTTCAAGGTTAGAAATATTTAATAGAATTAGGATTTTACGAGTAGAAAAGCATTTTTTCAAGTATTTTTAAATAATAATCATTAGATTATTAAATCTATAAACCCAATTCTTCTCAAAAATAATATAGTTTCAATAATATTCGTTAGGGATTGTGAGTTAAATGGTTCAAAATGAAAATGAGATGGAAAAGCGGTCAAAACGCATGATTAAGTTATTCAAAATGGCAGCAGAAAGTGGTATGAAATTCGGAGATTTTTCGGGACCAGTTCCCGCATTTTCTCGATGGCTCAATGGAAAATTAATATCCGTCAAGAGAGGAGAAATAGTTATTGAATTTGAAGTTAGACCCGAAATGGCTAATCCTACTGGACTTTTACACGGTGGAATGCAGTGTGCGATGATGGACGATAGTATTGGAGTGATGTCAGTTACACTGGGATATGAAGGATTTTTAATAAGTGTAGACTTTCATGTTGATTATTTAGGGAAAGTAAAAGTAGGAGAGAAAGTAAGGGTTAAAGGAAAAATGATACGTGAAGGAAAAAACATAGTTCACGCAATAGCAGAAATATACAATATTGATAATCATTTGATAGCTACTGGAAATTCAAATCTTTTAAAAACAACCTTCAAACCTGATATTGTAAAAGCAGTTGATAATGAAATAATCGATGAAAAATCAGATTTTGTATAAATCATTTTTTTATTTTACAATAAACTTATATGTAATTAAAAGAATTTAAATAAATTACAGATTTTCTAATCCAACTGCCTCGAACTCCCAGATTCTTAAAAACTTTTTCCTTAATAATTCTGCCAGTTTAGGATCTTGGACATTCAAGCAAGTAAATACTTGAGTTGTTTTTAATGGATTTAATAATTTAAGCATAATTCTTTTTTTATCAATAATATCATATAAAGAAGGTATTCTTT
>JBHLLE010000039.1:0-11575 GCA_048885945.1 Candidatus Hermodarchaeota archaeon
AGCGGCGAAACGAAGGCGCGAAAAATGCCACAATCAACCGAGAGCTTTCGGCCATCAAAAGGGCGTTCAGCCTCGGAATCCAGAAGCGGTTCATCGGCAATTGCCCGCATATCTCAATGCTAAAGGAGATAGAAAGAATTTTAGGAAATTTTGGTGAAAATGAAGGAGTAACTATTTTGAAATATCATCCAGCAGAAGCGATTGAAATTTATATTAGTATATCAGATGAGTATGGAATAATCACGAAAGGTGACTGGACATCAACAATCAAAACCTCATTGTTGGGAAAGCTTATAGATTATGGACGGGATTTAAGTTTTCTAATACCATGGGAAGGAGGTGCTCCTATAATTGCAACTGGATTTGTTAATCTGACTTTACCTAGTCCACCATTATATGTTGGAGATCGAACTAGGATATTTCTTGAAAAATTTACAATTGAAGAATTATCAGAAATAAAAAAGGAGAAAATCAAACATCAAGAAAATCGTGTTACTATTTTAGAGAAGCAAATTAAGCAGAACATTATTCAATCTATTAGAGAAATAAGACAACAAAATTTTCCTAATAAAGGACAAAAATATGAGTTTAAAGCGACAAATCCTAGACTTTTATTTAAATCAATAACAGAAATATTCAAAGATCTAGAATCTATTGAAGAACCCATTGAAGAAATTCTTAATGAGGAAGATCAGGATTATTTTGCATCAGCTGTTTTTTTAATAAGACAAAATCCAAATACATTTCAATTAATAGATATTCAGATAGCAGCATCTCAAAATTCAGGAACTCTAATTATGTGGGTTACAGGAGAAAATGATAAAATAATTTCAGATATACTACAAAGATATGATTTGCGATTTACTCAATTAAAGCAAGGTTTAGAGCAAAAAGTAGAAATGTTGCAAGTAAATTGTCCTGGGTGTGGAGCAGATCTCCCAATTAAGGATATAGATATAAATGGATTAATAAAATGCAAATATTGTAGAAATTTTTCAAAAATACCTAAGTTTTTGAGATATTAGAAGTTGAAATTAAAAAAAATGAATCGAAATAGATATACAAGAATAAAAGCAATAGAAGAATTTGGATATAATGCAAACTGGGATAATCTTCGCCAATTTCATATTGGAATTATAGGTGTTGGAGGACTTGGATGTGTTTCTGCTGAAATGGCAGTAAGGTGTGGAGTGGGGAAGATTTCCTTGTTTGACTTTGATACTGTTGATATAGTTAATTTAAATCGACATATGTATAGAGAAAAGCACATAGGACAAGCAAAAGCTATTGTAGCATCAAAGATTCTCAAAGAAATCAATCCTGATGTAGAAATTAAATATTTTAATAAGGATATCATGGATCTTGATTTTGAGAGCAGTTTTGAAAAAGAAATTAAACAAATGAATATTATTTTAAATGGGTTAGATAACATTCCCGCCAGAGAATATCTAAATGTTAAATGTATTTTATTAAATATCCCTTATATAGATGCAGGAGCCTCTAGAAGTGGTTTATCTGGTTATGTCCATCCTATTATCCCCTATAAGACTGCTTGTGCTAAATGTATCAGTAGTATGGGAATTGGAGTCCCAGATGAAAGAGGAGAGCCATGTATAGCATCTTTACCGTCAACTATGGCAATATTAGCGAGTATTCAAATTCAAGAGATGCTGAAGTATCTACTAAAATTTGGTGAAATGATTGATTATTTGATGTATAATATGGTGGATGGTTCATTTTTAAAATATAAAACAAAAATGGATAAAAATTGTCCGATTTGTGGAAAATTTGAGAAATAAGTGGTGATGGTTTATAAACATTTTTTATATTACTGAAGATTTAATAAATGTGATAAAAAATCAAGCTTTAATAAGTAAAAATGAAATTTATGGATGGTTAATTGGATTCCAAAAGAACAACATTCCTTATATTGTGGCAATTATTGAATGTAAACGATTTATCCTACAATCCCTAATAAGTGCTATTCCAAATGCTCAAGAATTTCATGAGATAAGTTCGGTAATGCCTCAAGGTATAGGTCCAATTGGTATATATCATTCACACCCCTTTTCAAGTCTTATATTTCATAGCCATACTGATGACTCTACATTATTAAGTTTAAGTGGACAGTTTCCTAACTGCATTTCGATTGTAACAAATGGAAAGGAAATCAAATGTTTTCATATAGATGAAAATAAAAACACTATTGAAGCAAGAGTTGAATCAAATGAGGTTGAGATTCCAAAATTTTTAATCATATCTTTAAATGAAGAGTTTGAGATATTCATAAATAAAATGGTTCATAGTAAACGAAAGGATATTGATGATCTTAAAATTAAAATATTGAACAAATTAAGTGCTTATATTGATGAGAGATGGGATGATATAGAATTATTCATAGACAATTTAAGATTACTCGAAAGTGATAGTATAAAAAATTTTTTGCATAATGAATTAGATTCTAATCCAATACAACTAAAATTTCCAAATAATGAAGGCACAACTCATATTTTTATTGATGAGCACAATCAAAATAAAAATATGGATTTAATCTCTAACAAATCCTATAAATTGAATATTAATCTAAAAATTCCTATATATATTGAGAATGAATATCAGACATTTCACCAGGTTAAAGATAGTATTAAAACTGAGTTAATAAGCAATAATTTACTTCAAAAACTTTATAACTGTATTCTCGATTACAATGATCAAATCATTTTAATTCCAGAAGATTACTTTCTTAAATTTTTTGGATTTTATATCAGATTTTTATATTTTAAAAATGAATTACCAAAAGATCATGAATTTTCAAGAAAATTCTATCAACTTACCTCAAAAATTATTTCAATCTTTAATGCTTTTGAGAAATTTGAATTTTCTGAACAATCAAAAAACCATATCAAGATCTTTTTCGAAGATCTAAAAAATTATTCACATTATTTTAAATGGTACGATAAAATTATTGAATCTATAAAATATTTTAAAACAAAATTAAATATTAATGCATAATCTTTAATGATTTTATTTGAATAATTTTAGTTATAAAAAAAATTAAATAAAATAATCTATAAAAGGTTCCAAACTTAATGACTACTTCAGAATTAAACACTATATATTTTGTAAATAAATTTGGTACAGAAAAAAAACAGATACCTTTTCCTGTTGCTCCAAATTTAAAATTTTTTGATATAATTCCAGAGATATCAAAAAAATTCGGAATTTCATCGCAAAACATATGTATTGCCAATTTGGGAGGGCAAGTATTAACTCAAACTGAATTACTTAGTCCCATTAGTGAAATAGTTAGTAAATTTGGCAATACTTTTGATATTATTGATAGAGGAATTGTTGGTACAGAACCCAAGGATCTTATTTGGCAAAAATCAATTTTAGATGAATTAGTAGAAGAGTTTTCTCCAGAATGGTTTGGAATAGGACCAAAACATCCATCTTGGAAAGATCGAGTAAAATTAGAGATTAAAAAACTATCAAAATATGTTGATTTTTTGAAAAAAACCCAAAATAGAGCTTGGTTTAAATTATTTCCAGAAAGAAATCCGCGTTTTAATTACTTAATATGGACAGGAAATTTGCTTGTCCCCGAACGTCCTGAAATAAATTTTGATTTAAAAGTACTCTTAACTTCTGAATATCCAAATGCGTGCCCTCGATGTTTTGCTGAATCTAAAATTATAAATTACTGTGGAAAATTGTTTTTAAAAAATATATGGGAACAAGAGGGAAAAAAATATGTAATGATATGTCATGAACATATGACAGAAACTCATGCTTGGAAGCCGAGTCTTGGTATTGCTCACTTTTTCATGAGGCAAATCTGGGTTTGGTGGGCAGCCCAACAGAACGCAATCATACTTGAATATGATAAAAAATATAATGAAAAATAATAATTGTAAAAAAATTAAATAGAAATTGATTCTCATGTTTTTAGTCTTTATTTTTTTAACTTTTATAATTCTCAATAATGGAAAATTATAAGCACTTTTCCCGATGAACCTTTAAATATTTCAGAATTAGTGATAGAAGAAGCTAAAATTATGGCTCAAGAAGATATAAATGTAAATAAGGGAATTGGTAAAAACGGGGCTGCTTTACTTAAGGATGGTGATGTGGTTTTAACTCATTGTAACGCGGGTTCACTCGCTACTGTGCAATATGGAACTGCTTTGGCACCAGTCAGAGCAGCGATTGAAGAAGGGAAAAAGGTAAGTGTTATCGGTGATGAAACATGTCCTCGACTTCAAGGAGCAAGATTAACTGCGTTTGAACTACAATACGACAAAATTCCGGTGAAAGTAATATCAGATACATCATCAGGTTTAATAATGAGATTAGGGAAAATTAATAAAGTAATCGTTGGTACGGACCGGGTATCTTCTGATGCTGTTTTCAATAAAATCGGTACGTATCTTGTAGCGCTAGCGGCAAAAGATAATGATATCCCTTTCTATGTTGCGGCTCCCACAAGTACTTTATCACTTAGTGATACGGTTGATGATGTGACCATTGAGCAACGTGACAGCAGTGAAGTGAGTAATGTCTTGGGAAAAGTACAAATAACTCCTAATGGAGTTGAATGCTTAAACTATGCTTTTGATATTACCCCATTTAGATTAGTTACAGGAATAATTACCGAAGATGGAGTTTTCTCGCCTGAAGAATTATTAAATAAATATAGAAATTAACTTTTTTCTTCTAATTCAATTCCACAAAATGGACAAATTTTATCTTTCTCATCAATTTTTTTTCCACAAAATCTGCAATGGACTTCGATGTTCGGTTCTTTAACTTCATTAGTTAATTCATCGGCTGTGGGTTCGGGTTTTAATATTCTCTGAACGAATGTAGATGCGGTTTGATTTTTCTTAGAAGAGTTAATTTTAGAAGGTTTTTTCTCTTTTTTATTAAAGATTATTCTTCTCCTGTCTACAATATAAATTGGATAGAATAAGAAAGAAAGTAATATCATTATTAAAATAACTGCAATAATTAGCCTTAGATCTTTGAGTATTGTCAGTATAATTATATTGAATATAAGAACTAAAATTATGAATATTATTAACCAATATATCAGTAATTTATGCTTAGTCATTTTCTTTTTCTAGAGTTATAAAACTATGAAGCTTAAATAAAAATATGGATTATCTATTAAGTTTCATTTAAGATATTCTTCTAAAAAAGTTTTCAGTTGTTTTAAGGTTTTTGATTCACCTAATTTTTTACGAATAGTTGTGGAATTTTCTATATTTTTTGTGAGCCAAATTGCATTTCTTTTTAATTCTACAAAACGATAGTCGTATTTAGAATAAGATATATCTATACCATCGAGAAAATCTTCTAAAATTTTCTCAAAAATTTCAATATAAGATCTCATTAATTCTCTATTATTCTCTAACGATGTATCTCTATTATTCGTTATATAATCTTTAACATAACGGAAAATTTCTGGATTTCCCATAGAACCTCTTCCGATCATTAGGGCGTCAACATTAGTTTTATCAAGGAATTGTTTAGCAGATTCAGGGGTAAATATATCACCATTTCCAACAATAGGAATGTCAGTAGATTTTTTTAAGTTTTTTAAGAAATCTAAATTAATTGTGGATTCGTTAAATCTGTCTTTAACTGTTCTTGCATGAACCGTTAAAAAGTCCATATTTGTTTCGTTAATTAGATTTAAAAATTCTTTCACTTCAAGTTCTTTATTAAATCCCGTTCGAACTTTAACAGATACGGGTTTGGACGAGTATTTTGTCATTAAATTTATCAAACGATTTAATTTATCAAGATCACTTAATAAATATCCTCCATACTTCCCATGAATAGCTCTTTTTGAAGGACACCCTGCGTTTAAATCAAGTACGTCGAATTCATAACTTTCTAAATATATAACAGATTCCTTTATTGCCTCCTCGTCTTTTCCAACTATTTGAACGCTAATAGGGCTTTCTTGCTCGATTTTCTGCAATTCGAATTCGGGAGATTTAGGTCTTGTTTGTAATCTTTTTGCGTATAACATCGGAACGCATACAAGCCCGATTTCGGTAAAATGTCTACAGAATCTTCTGTACACTGGCGAAGTTACATTCAACAATGGAGATAAAATTAAATTATTCTTTAAATGTAAAGAGCCTAATTTCATTGTTATTTTCTATTTACTTGATGTTAAATTTATAAAATACTATCTAACAATTCTTGTTGTAAGTAATTATACACACCAATATATCCATCAATAATATTAACAGAAATAAATTTTTTCATATTATTAGATTTGATTAGAGGTTTTTCTCTCGCCTAATTGATGGATATTTCTTATTTTATTTATTAATACAATAATTCGTTCTATAGTCTCAATCATTTGGAAAAATTCAAAGATATAAAAATTCAAATTGCTTTATTAAATTTTGAAAATTTAATTAAATATTTTGGAATCAGTGAGATGTATGTCAGAACATTTAGGAGATCTATTAAATTCTAAAGATTTCTTAAAATATTTATTCAATAATATGCCGACCGCAGTTTTTATCGTTGATGAAAATGTTCGGGTACAAAACATAAATAAATCATTTACTATACTCTTTCAAAAATCAGATGAGGAAGTCTATAATGAATTATGTGGTAATGCGATAGGTTGTGTTTTTCCAGTAAAAGAAAATACAGATTGTGGGAAAACGGTTAATTGTAATATATGTAAATTAAGAAAAAATATAGTTAGATGTCTTAAATATAAGGAACGAGACTTAAAAGCTCTAATTACAAGAGAATTTTTTATTGGAGAAGAGTTTGTTATAAGACATTTCTATATAACAACAAATTATCTTGAATTTAACGATGTTGATTATGTATTAGTTATGATTCAAGATTTAACCGAATTGGAAAATCAAAGAAAGCATCTTGAAGAATTAAATCATTTTAAAAATGAATTCTTAGGAATAGTCGCTCATGATCTAAGAAATCCTATTAATGTAATTAAAACAGCATCTCATGTCTTAATATTCAGATAGGTTTAAGACCGAAGAATCCAGAGAATTTATTGAAATAATTAAAAATTCCAGCAATTTCATGCATAAATTAGTGAATAATTTGTTGGATATCTCTAAAATCGAATCTGGACATTTAGTTTTAAATTTAACAAGAGTAAATTATAAAGAATTTATTGAGGAATGTTTAATTTACAATAGATTAATTTCAAAAAAGAAATTCATTGAGATAGAGGCAAAATTTGATAAGGATATTCCTCATTTAGAATTTGATAAAGACAAGATAAGACAAGTATTAAACAATCTTATCAGCAATGCAATTAAATATTCTCCAAAAAGTTCGAAAATAATTGTCAAGATTGAAAAAGAGGTTAATAAAATAATTACAAAAGTGATTGATAACGGTCCAGGAATTTCAGAAGAAGAATTGTCTAATCTCTTTGAGCCATTTCATACAACTAGTCTAAAATCGATAAATGGAGAGAGAGGGACAGGATTAGGTCTTACTATTTCAAAAAAAATCATTGAAAGCCATAATGGTCAAATAGGAGTATTTAGCCAAGTGAATAAAGGTTCAACTTTCTACTTTACCTTACCACTTTAAAATAGAAATCTATTGATTAGTCTCTAAATTTAAATGTTTAATTTTATCCTTAGTTCTCAATACAAATTAACATATCAAATAATTAGATGGTATATTTAATAAGCGATAAGATTAAATTATTCTTTAAATGTAAAGAGCCTAATTTCATTATTAATTTCTAAGTCCGAGTAAGTATTATTTACAAATTATAATAAAGAACTTTTTTTAAATGTCAAATTTTAACTTAATTAAAAACAAATATCATTATAAATTAATTTTAGTAGTATTAATTAAAGGAGAAACCAAACTATGTCAAAATACATTGATAAATATGACTTTGAAGAGCCTCCTAAAGAATTAAAATATTTTGATGGAGAACCTCTGAAGTTAAATAACGATTTTGGTTTTTATCACAATAAGAACAAATTTAGAAAGAATTTGAACGATCTCCAATACCTTTTTAAAGAGAAAGTTAATTTTGCTTTACTAGCTCCTGGAATAAGAGACACTTATTTAAAAGAGGAATATAGCGAAACTTCTTTAATTGTGATTTTTACGGATACGAAGACTATTCGGCGAGCAAATGAAATTTTTGAAGGGTGCAATCGCTCTATTGAACAAAATTGTTTTTACATAAAATGTTCCTCAGAATATATTATTCTGTTTGCTAAAAAAATGGATAGTCTTAAAAAGGGGATAGATACAATGTACAATATTTTAAAGCAAACCTTAGAAGATTATTTTGAGCAAAAGATATTTGACGATTATATTAAAATTAGACCTTTTGAGATTTATGATTGTGTTTAAATCTCCTTTTTTATTCTTCAAGTTTAATAAAATATCCCATAAACAAGATTTCAAAAAATAGCAATCTGAACGAGTGAAGACAGATTATTTAAACTGACTTTATAATTAATACTTTAATAATTTTAATTAAAATATAGTTTTAAAATTTCAATATCTCAGTTTTTTCCATCATAAATTTAAATATTATTCTGACAAATTGAATTATTGAGATAAAAGAATTTCCTTTATCGAATTCTCTCTAATCTACTTAAGAAATCGGAACTATGAAAAATCATCATTATAAATTCATTATCCTTATTACTATAATTCTAATTATATCAGTTTCTTCTTTAATTTTAATTCAATTATCGCTAAATCATTCTAATAATAATATAAATAATAAAAAAAACATAATTATCTCAGATAAAAACCAAAATAATAACACGTCTACAAATTTAAATACCGCTGATAATCCAGGTAATTTTTCTCTTACTGCGGATAAATACCTTGTTTATGTGAATGGTAATATCACATTTTTCTGGTCTAAATCAGAAGGAGCAGAAAATTATTCTCTCTATGTTTCATCAAAAAACATAACTAAAATTGACGGAAATTGCACTTTAATTATAGGAGGTCTATTTAGATTAAATTATAGCTTAATTATTAATGATATAGATTTAGATTATTATGTAACTGTTGCTTATAATGAATCTGGTAACACACTTTCTAATTGCGTTAAAATTACAATATTAGAACATGATGATGGAGGTGGAGGTGGAGATGGAGTTCTGGGAGGAGAACTCTTGTCAGGTGGTCTTATTATTTTTTTTTTTATAGGGATTGTATTTTTACTTTCTATTAGTGCTATTGTAAGTTATAGAGAAAAAAGAAGAAATATTTTGACTGCTCCACAGGAGCCATTTATTTATGTTGAAAAAGAGGAGTCTAAGAAACAAGATAGCTTTTTAGATGAGGATTTTCAAGATAATAAAAAGCCAAAATCTGCTAGAAGAATTTTAAATGAATTGATAAATAATGAAAATTTAATCGATTCAATAAACCAAGAGAAGGATTTAGAAAAATTTAAATTAAACTCTATTTCAGAAGATTTCTTTTATAAAGTTGATAAATTCAGATGGATTAACGAAAACCAGAAAGTTGAGTTTATTAAAGAGATGTTGGCTCTTACACCAACAGAAAGAAATCATATAATTAATTATATGATGGAAAAATCTAAAAAAGAAGATCTTTCTATTTGATCTTTCTAGGGGTGACTCGTTAAATCACTGAAAATATTCTCCAATACGAAGATACCGTTTTGTTTATTGTTCAAGATTATTTAAATAATAATAGATTCTTCACTATTGATGAAATCACTCCCTTTATTAATTCAAGACTGAGAGAACTTTCAATTAATCTCAATTATTCTGGAATAAAAGAAATTTTAAAAGTTTTAATAAAAAAAAAGCTTGTATATGAGAGATCAAAATTAACTAAAGATCAATTATTAGATAATAAAAATCGCAAGATGATCTATGATTATATTAGGAAAAATCCAGGAATATATTTTAATCAAATTGCTGCAGGATTGAATTTAAGTAATTATATTCTTGGATGGCATCTTCAGATTTTACTTAAGTTTAATCTAATTAGAAGTAAAGGAATTAACAGTCATGAAGTATTTTTTAATTCTAAATTAGACGATGAATACGATAACTTATACTATTTATTTTCAAAAGAAAAATCGAGAAAAATATTATCTTATTTAAAAGAAAATCCGGAAGGTGCCACCAAAACAAGACTTTCAAGAGAATTAAAGATCCATTCTACAACAATTTCGAAATATGTTAAAAAATTAGAGAAAACTAAGTTGTTATTAAAAAAAAGCTCTTCTAATAAGGTTATCTATTTTTTAAACGAGAAATTTTATTATAGTATTTATAAAGATTAAAGAAATAAAAAAAATTAGAATTTAAAACCACATTCAATACAAAAATTCGCATTCTTTTGTTTTATGCGTCCACAATATTGACAGTATTGAATTTGATTATTTAATTTCAAACCACAGTTAGTACAAAAGCGCGCGTTTTTATCTGAAACAGTACTACAATTAGAACATACTTGATTAATAGTTGGACTCATAATTTCAATCCTGGAATCTGATACTTGATTTTTGTTACCATTAATTCGATTATTAACTTTCTTTGGTTGATAATGGTCTGATATGTGAGAATTACCCTGTTTCAGAGAAGATTTTTCATTTTCATTATAACTTATAATTAACGCAATTATAATTACAATAATAGATATAAAAGTAAGAAGAAGATTTAAAGTGAGTAATCGATAGATTAGTGTGTATCGATCTCTATGGGGGACAGATGGCTCACATCTATCTATATCATAATTAAGTATTTCTAATGCCATAACAGTACAATTTTTATAACGAATAGTATCACTTGTCATAATCCCTTTATCGTTATATGAAATAATTTCTATATAATCAGTATTATTAGGTATTTGTTTTATTAATGAATTTGAAGTAATTTTATATATTATTGAGTTATTTGAATATAAAGCATTAGATCCCTGGTAATATATTTTTACAGAGTTAAGAAAATATTTGGTCTCAATAGGAATTAATCGATTTGTATAATAATTATCATTTTTTACCATATTTTTCATGTAATTGGATGGTGATTTAGCAATTCTATATTTATGGGAAGACATATAATTCGCATCATTTTTTATTGAATAATATTCGTCTATTATCACTTCCCAATAATTCAAGTCTTCTTCGTCGATATCTTCTTCATCGGTTTCTGTCATTGAAACAATCCATACAAAAATATCATCCTGATTATAACAATTTTCCTCTAAACTCAAATTAGTTTGATTTGTTAAGTCATTGATTAAAGTTTGGTTTATGGTTTTATATTGCCATTGAATTTCTAACTTATCTCCTTCGTTGATAATTAGGGAATAATCTTCATCATGATAGCAATAAGTATCATAAAAAGGAACAGGAATTAAATTAAGTAGCAAATAGGATGAGATTAAATTGCCGATCAACAAAAACAATAACAAATTTAAAGCTTTTTTCATTTCATAACACCTTCTTTGGTTAAAATATATAATTTTCAATATTCTCATAGACAGAGATCTATATAAAAGAGTCAAGGTAAAAATTGATTTATTCGATATTCAA
>JBHLLE010000040.1:0-11334 GCA_048885945.1 Candidatus Hermodarchaeota archaeon
AAACTCTATTTTTTTAGAGAAAAAGCTGCTATTTTGCCCCAAATTAGCAAAATTGAACTACAAAATATTATGGAATCTGGGCTTGAAACATTCATGACAATAGAACAGGAAGAAAAATCATTTGTCGCAAATATTTTAAAAAATTGCATTAAAAATGGTCAAATTAAGGAGTGCGATGTTGAAAAAATGAGTGAGTTTATGTTTGCTTTAGTAGAGGGTATAAAAAATAATTATAGTGGATTCACTAACAATAAAGTTACCTCTTCTACTGAATATAAGAATATGATAAAAGATGTTCAAACAGCATTGAAAATATTTATGGATGGTTTAAAATAGAGAGAGAGAAGCCAATTATTTATCGAATAACTAACAATGAAAATTTGTATAAATAGGTGTTAAAAAACCATATATTCAAAAAAAGAAGAGAAATCCGCTGATTCAATAAATCCATATAAGAAGACCGCAATATTTGTAGGTGTATTAATTTTAACTGAGTTTCTTACAGCGGGGTCTCTTATTTTAAAATCGTTAATATTTATAATGCTTCTTGACTTAATTAGTGGCGTTTCAGGTATTTGTTGGGCAGTTTTATTGTTTCCAATTTTAAAACCACACAATAAAAATCTTACTCTTGGGTTCACTGTTATCAAATTTATTGCTGGATTAATGATTATAGTTGCATCAATTATTCTTCTACCTGTGATAATAAAAGCGGAAACTTCTATCACTTTATTATTAGAAATACACGATTGGATTCATGTCATACTTGGATACATTTTTGGTATAAATGCTCTGATATTCTTTATTTTATTGTATCAATCAAAACTCGTTCCACGATTTATATCAGTCTGGGGTCTTATTGCATCCGTATTTTTGTTAGTCGTAAACTTGTTAAGTATGATAGCTCGTAGTCCTTCAATGATAATCCTTTATTATCTTCCAGTAATACTAAACGAAATTTTTCTAGCGATATGGCTGATAGTAAAAGGATTTAACGAAGAAGCCATCATGTTAAAATTTAGTGAGACAAACTATAGTGAAAAAAATAACAATTGGTGAAAAAAATTAAGATAACCGAAAATAAAAAAAAAAAAAAATCAACTAAAAATAAATCAGAAAAATTTTGGGATAAAATATCAAAAAACTATGATAGGGATTTAAAGCGTTTTGAACCAATTCACATCAAGGTTATTAAAAACACTAAAAAATACCTAAATGCAAGTGATATTGTTTTAGATTACGGATGTGCAAAAGGAACAAAAACTTTTGAACTTGCTAGTAATGTGAAAAAGATTTATGGTATTGATATATCGTTTAAAATGATTGAAGGTGCAAAAAAAAGAGCAAAGGAACGAAACGTTGAAAATGCCGATTTCGCACACACAACTATATTTGACGAGAGATGTAAAAGAGAATCATTTGACGTGATATTGGCATTTAGTATTTTGCATGGATTAGAAGACTGCCAGCAAGCTATGCAAAGAATAATCGAATTGTTGAAACCAGGAGGATTATTTATTTCAATAACACCTTGCCTGAAAGAGAAAATGAAGTATTCAACTAAATTCGAATTTTATCTCTTCCTTCTACTAAGCAAATTAAAATTAGTCCCATATATAAAAAGATTTAGAACCTCTGAATTAGAAGATTTAATAGCGAATGGAACTCTTCAAATTGTTGAAATTGAAAATATCTTTCATAAATTGTCTTCTTGCTATATAGTAGCAAAAAAGATTAAGGAGGAGTTAAAATGAATAATCCTTTTGAAATCATATCGCAGCGTAAAGCAGCAAGAATTGCAGGAATAGGAATTTTGATTAGACTTATAGTCGGTCCTTTTGTATTTTTTCTTTTAGACACCTTATTTGGGGACTCTATGTTTGTCGTACCAGGAGATGCAGCAATAGTAGCCGCAAAAAAAATTAAGGTTAATGCTTGGTTATTATGTGTCTTTATCGCTAGTATTTCTACCTTGGTTATGTGTGATGTGGTGGTGGTTCTGGCGCTTTTTATTGTACTCAAACCAGTAAACAAAGATCTCGCGATGTTTGCAGTGTTTTTTAGGTTGATGGGTGCCTTTATTTTTGTAATCAGTATGGTTTTTCTTTTTATTGAACCATTATTATTTACCAATGTATTTCTTATTGGACAAATAATTGGTGCCTTTCATATGCTTGTTTTTGGTTATTTAATTGTCAAATCGGGTTACATTCCCCGAATTCTAGGTATTTTATTGATAATTGGTGGAGCTTTGGGTTATTTTATGGAAAGTTTTACTTATTTCTTTTTCCCCGATTATGTATGGATTAGTTCCCCTGGTATCATAGTTGCCGTTCTTATAGAAGTTTTACTTTGTATTTGGCTTTTATGGAAAGGTAATAAGATTCCCGAAATGAAACCTGAAGTTGAATATATAAAAAAAAATAAAGAAAATAGGTATAAATAGAATTGGAATATCGAAAATTTGGAAATATAGATTGGAAGGTATCTGCCCTTGGATTTGGCGCTATGCGTCTGCCTACTAAAAGGCTAATACCTCGTGTTGATTGGGAAAAGTCAATTGATCTGATTAGATATGGAATTGACAAAGGGATAAATTACATTGATACGGCTTGGCCCTATGGACTCGGTGCAAGTGAGAAAATCGTAGGGCACGCTTTAAAAAATGGTTATCGTGAAAAAGTATTTCTAGTTACTAAATTACCAGTTTTTCTTGTTAGAAAGAAAGAGCATTTTTATAAATATCTCAATCAACAACTAGAAAGTCTTCAGACGGATCATTTAGATGCTTATTTATTTCATGGATTATCTCGAAGTAGTTTTTTGAAAGTAAAAAAATATGATTTAATTAAAGATATGGAAGATGCTAAAAAGAGTGGATTAATTAACCATATTGGATTCTCATTTCACGATACTCTTCCAGTCTTTAAAGAAATCGTTGATTATTATAATTGGGACATTGCTCAAATACAATATAATTATATGGATACTGCCATTCAAGCAACTCATGAAGGGTTAGTATATGCTCACCAAAAGGGGATTGCTGTTGCAATCATGGAACCTGTTAAAGGAGGGAAATTAGCCAATCCTCCAAAAGAAGCTTTAGAAGTCATGAAACGAGCAAAAATTCAACGAACTCCCGTTGATTGGGCGTTACAATATGTATGGAATCAACCAGAAGTAGGAGTTGTTCTTAGTGGAATGGGCTCTAAGAGAATGGTGGATGAGAACTGCGAAAGTGCAATTAAGTCTGGAATTAACGCATTGAGCGAAGATGATAATCGCATAATTTCTGAACTTGCAGAAATTTATAGGAAAAGCATCTTAGTACAATGTACCGCATGCCAATATTGTATGCCTTGCCCTTCAGGCGTGAAGATACCTGAAAATTTTGCCACCTTGAACAATATCGCTTATTCTGGAACAAAAGGAATAATGGACTGGCTTATTAAACGAAGGTATAAAAAATTAGCTAATTCAGCAAAAAAAGTTGATAAGGAAAATCCCAATGGAAATGCATCCCTTTGCACTAAATGTGGAACATGCCTCGAGAAATGTCCACAACACATCAATATTCCTGAAGAATTGGAAAAGGTTGATGCTATTCTGGGTAAAGGGAAGAAAATTTCAGAATTATATACGATAAATTAAAAATTTTTTTATAAATTTATTAATAAATCTAAAGGAAGTTATTATAAAAATGGATTTTTTTACTCATGTAGTTTTTGGAACACTTGTATACTTATTATTAGTGAACGAAATACCTATTGATTATTTGTTTCTCGCAATTTTTTTCTCTATATTACCTGATTTAGACATATTGTTATTTCCCTTAAAAAGAATCTTTAAATCAAAATATCTTGAACATCGTGGAGGTTCTCATTCTTACATTGTTGGAATAATAATTTCTTTTATTGTAAGTGTTTTTAACTATTTTTTGTTCCATCAATCTTTTCTTATAGTATGGATTATCGTTATCACCTTTTATGGATTGCATGTATCTATGGACCTTCTTACCACAACAAAAATACCTTATTTATATCCACTTTCCAAAAGAGAGAATTGTTTTAATATCGAAAAAGCGGGTAGTTTTTTCACATTACTGAATTCAATAGTATTTCTTATTTTTATTATCCCGCTTTATTTTTATTCCGCAGATATATCTTTTCTATGGTTTATTATTAACCTGTTTACTTATTTTTTTATTCTTTATTACGCATATCGAATCCTCTCTAAAATTTGGCTCTCTAAAAATCTTAGCGATAATCAGAAATTCCTACCGGGAATTTTACCTTTTAACTTCCTCATTTATACCCATGAAATCAAGGGAAATAAAATATCATCTAGCGTAGAAAAGAAATCTCATTTCTCAAAAAAGATAGAAACTATAAATAGTGACATAATTTTAAAACCTGAAGAAAGTGTCCTATTTGAATATGGATTGGACCTATGTTTGACAAATTATTATTTTACAAAATGGACCATATTTCCAACCATTATTAGAAATGGACGTATTTTTTCCGTTAAATTTTTCTTTTTAGAAACGATGATGCGCAATAAAACTATGTACGTTAATTTTGATTTTGATATATTCAGTCAACAACTAATTGGTTATAATCAAGGTTCTGGACTTATTCAAATGTAATGCTTTATATTAAAAGAAAAAGTAAAAAAAATATCAAGTTAATTTTCTCTTGATTTATAGCGTATTTCAACCATTAAATCTCTCAGTTCTAATTTATCGCTGTCAGCTTTAATATACTTCTTTTTCACGCCTTCTTCAAGGGGAAAAGACGTAATATCTGTACCTTGTAAGGAAACCATTTTTCCGAATTCTCCATCAAGTACAAGTTTCATGGCAGCTAATCCGAATCTAAGTCCTAAAATTCTATCGAAAGAATTTGGCGTTCCTGCTCTCATGGTGTGACCAAGAACTACGCTGCGGCATTCAAAATCTACCCCATTTTTCTTGAATTCTTCTTTCAAATCGTTTCTCAGATTTAATTCCTTTACTAATATGTTTGAAATATTTAAAGCAGGTAAAACGGGATTACCAAAGGCGTCTTTTGGTAATTTATCAATTGTCTCTTGAGAGATGGTTTTAAAATCTCGTCTCAACGATTCTTCGTCTGGATAAGCTCCTTCTGAGCAAGCTACCATGTGATATTTGTGACCCGCATTAACTCTCTTTTTAAGTACTTCAACTACATCTTTTTCAAAATCAAAAGGTGTTTCTGGTATGAGTATAATATCTGCTCCGGAAGATATTCCGCTGTACATGGTTAAAAAACCCGCATCTCTACCCATTATTTCTACGATAAATATTCTTTGGTGAGATCTGGCAGTTGTTGTAAGGTTATCTATAGCATTAGATGCTAATTGAACAGCACTCCAGAAACCAAAGGTATAATGCGTACCTGCTAAATCGTTATCAATGGTTTTTGGACACCCAACTACTTTAGCATTTGTATATTTGAAAAGAGCATCTGCTACTCCTAGGGTATCATCTCCTCCAATCGCAATGAGTGCGTCAATTCCTAATTCGTCAAACTTAGTAGCCATCTCTTTAGCAATTTTTTCTTTCAATCTTTCTTTTTCTGCTTCGTCTTGAGTTTTACTAACTTCTTTAAACGGATTAGTTCTACTAGTATATAAGAAGGTTCCACCAATAGTGTGAAGATCGTCGTGCTCGGCAATGTTTAAAGGTACAGTAATGTTTTCCAAGAATCCTTTCCATCCTTTAGAAATCCCGACGCATTCAACACCAGCATCGAAAGCTTTTAACATAATTCCATATAATACGCTATTTAGACCAGGGCAGTATGCGGCAGTCAAGGAATATCTTGAACGTGGCTCCGCCGCCCGTTAAAATTCCAACTTTTTTAATAGTTATATTAAATCACCTTAACTATTTTTATTTTGATACTTTGACTAATAAATTAAGCCATTTTCGATTAAAAACGTTATGATGTTTAATATTGATTTAACCTATTAGAATAAAATGATTTAAGATATTATGAGAAAAAATTATAATACAATTGATTTTAATTAGACTTATCTTTTTGATTTTCCTCAATATCAATTTTTTGATAAGAGTATTTAGTTTTATCTAGGGGTATAATATAACTTCCCCCTCCAAGATCAGTTATTATTAAAGTAAACTCTAAATTACCGTTGATAGCCTTTTTTAAATCTTTCAGAATATCTTCAATTTCGGCAACTTCTGGGTCCTCATCGTTAAGATTTTTTCTATATATTGAAACTGCCTGTTCAAACCTAAAAAGAATACCTTGTATGTTAGTATAATAAAAATTAGCGTTCGGACCTGGTTCCACAACCAATTCCAATTCAGGGATTTCAAGTTTTCCCGTAGGTGACCGATATACTTTTGATTTCAGGTCGTTTTCTTCAGTAACTTTCAAAATCATTTTCCCAGACTCCATTCTTGTAGTCAATGGAATAATATCGTTTTTATGATAATCACATTTATTACACACAAATCTAATGATTAACATTTTATCACTATCGGGCAAATCGTACTCTGTTTTATCAATAGTTATGATTCCCTCCTTACACGAAGGACATTTAAACATAAAATCCTCGTTTTTTTTAGTTGTAGTATCAGGCATAGTTCAAGACTAAATTTCTATTAAACTTATGTTAAATAAAAATTGTTTTTGAAGTTTTGAAAATTAAATTAATCATCACTTTAGTTATTTATGTCAAAAATGAAAAAAAATAAATAGATTTTGTAGTATTTTGATCCTTCTCCTTAAAAATTTTTTGCGTAAAACTTTAATATTATAAGAGTTTTAAATCTCCTAATACTTAGTTAAATTTCTTATATTAAAATAATATAAAGTCGAGAATAATGGTTAAACGGAAAAATGCAAATTCCTTGAGTATTCGAAACTCTATATTATTTTTAGTAATTGTACTTATTATTGTACAATTAGTAGTATTAATTTTATAGAGCAACAAATAAAAACCCGGTGCTCTGCGTTTTTATTGGTTGCTTACGTAAATATTATATAAAAATCAAAAAAGAAAATGTTGGAAAAATTGATTGGAAACGGAATAATTGAGATAACTTTCCATGGGAGAGGTGGACAGACTGCAGTTACTGCAAGTCAATTATTAGCTGAAATGGCATATGAAAAAGGTTTTGCTGATTCTATCGCAATTCCTATTATCGGTGCTGAAAGAAGAGGTGCTCCAATTATGGCTTTTACCAAAGTTTCAGAGAATAAACAGATAAAAACATATGATAGTGTTAAGGAACCGGATTACATGATGATCTTTGATATGTCATTATTAAATATCCCTAAGGTGAAAGATACAATTAAAGAAGGGGTGACTCTTATTGTGAATAGTCCAACTTCTATTAATACAAGTACCTTACCTAAAAATATCAAGATTTATTTAGTAGATGCAACTGGAATTTGTATCAAAAGGGGTTTGATGCATTCAAGTGGTCCAATTTTGAATATTCCTATGCTAGGAGCATTTGGAAAAATAACAGGCTACTATGATATTGAAATTATGGAGAAAGTTATTGAAAAAGAATTTGGCAAAAAGAAACTGGAAAAAAATATGTCAGTTGCTAAAGACGCCTATGAATCTGTGAGGGAGATGTAATATGTCTAAATCTGAAAATTGGAAAGATATTAATAAATCAAAAGAAAAGCGCCCTAAAATTCAAGAATACAAAAATTGGGAAGAATTACCTCCTATTCCTATCTCATTACCTTTAGATGCATCAATAGGGATAACAGGAGATTGGAGAACATTTAAACCTATAATTAATCGGGAAAAATGTAATAAATGTGGTATCTGTTGGATGTATTGTCCTGAGGGTGTGATACATAAAAAAGAAGATGGTTCCTTTGAAATAGATTATGTTTATTGTAAGGGGTGCGGGATTTGTGCAAGAGAATGTCCTACAAAAAATATAGAAATGATAAGAGAGGATGAGTCTAAAGATGAGTAAAGCAGAATTAAAAAATTTTATTCAAAATAGAGAAACTAAAATCATTAAAGGTAATGTTGCAGCAGCATATGCAGCGAAATCTGCAAGAGTTCAAGTGATAAGTGCTTATCCTATTACTCCTCAAACCACAGTGGTTGAAAAACTTTCTGAATTTGTGGATGGAGGTTTAATGCCTGGTACACAGTATATTAAAGTAGAATCAGAACACAGCGTTATGGCTTCTATAGTTGGGGCCAGTATTGCTGGTACTAGAACCTTTACAGCCACATCTGGGCAAGGTCTATTTTATATGAATGAAATGCTTCACTGGGCAGGGGGTACAAGGTTACCTATCGTTACTGCAATAGCTTCTAGAGGTCCAGCACCACCATGGAATATATGGGCAGACTTTACTGATGTTATAAGCCAAAGAGATACAGGATGGATGAGTAGTTTTGCAACTAGTCATCAAGAAATTTATGATGAAATTTTGATGTCGTATAAAGTATGTGAAGACCACGATATATTATTACCCAAGTTTGTGGCGTATGGGGGATTTATCTTGTCACATACCTCCAAACCAGTAATAATTGAAGATCAAGATCTTGTAGATTCGTATTTACCACCCTTACCAGACGAGAAAGGCTGGCCACACATTTTTATCGATCCACAAAGACCAATGATGCATGGAAATTTGATAATGCCTTCAGGTTTCTATAGTGAATTTAGGTTGAAGATTCACGATGCAATGATTAGAGCAAAAGAAAAAATTAAGAACGCTACGCGTGAATTTGAAAAAGTGTTTGGAAGGAATTATGGAAATGGCTTAATAAAAGAATATCATATGGACGATGCTGATGTGGGAATGATTATTTATGGTGATTTAGCCTTACAAATGGAACAAGCAGTCGATGACCTTAGAGAAGAAGGGTATAAAGTTGGAATGGTGAGGTTGAGACATTTTAGACCATTTCCAACAGAAGACATCATCAGTGTTGCTAAGAAAGTTAATGTTCTTGGAGTTATGGACCGAGCAACGGCATTTGGATCTCCTACAGGAGGGCCAATTAGTAGTGAAGTTAAAACAGTGTTGCACGGAACAGAAAAAACTGCTAAAATACTTCCTATGATTGCTGGACTTGGCGGTCGAGAAGTTTCTTTAGAGCAACAAAAAGATCAATTAAAGATTTTAGTAAAAATGCATGAATCCGGAGAATTGCCAAAAGATTTAATTCATGGAACTCTCTGGCATGGAAAACTCGAGGTGAAATAAATGGTTTCGTTAAAAGAAGTTATGGATAGTTGTCAAGAAGAATATTTTCTTCCAGGAAATTCTTGTTGTGCTGGCTGCGGACTTGAATTAGCTCTAAGATGGGCTATAAAAGCACTTGGTTCGAAAACTGCTCTTGTTGCACCTGCTAGTTGTTTAAACGTCGTGGTGGGTTTATGGCCTAAAACAGCTCCAGACTTTCCATTTGTTAATATGGCCTTTGCTGCGGGAGCTGCTGCTGCTACTGGATTTGAGGCTGCATTTAAAGCAAAAGCGTATAAATTTCCTGGAAAAAGTTGGGATGAGATGACGGCATTAACTTTTGCAGGGGATGGGGGGACAACAGATATCGGAATTCAAGGTTTAAGTGGAGCTGCAGAACGAAATTCAAATATAATATATGTGTGTTACGATAATGAAGCTTACATGAACACTGGAATACAAAGATCTTCCAGTACTCCTCATGGAGCGAGAACCACTACGACACCCTTCGGAAAAGAAAGATATAAGAAAAACCTCCCTGCAATAATGAGAGCTCATGATATTCCGTATGTGGCAACCTGCAGTATTAGTGAACCTCTTGATCTATATGAGAAATTCAAAAAAGCTAAATCTATTGAAGGATGCAAATATATCCATATTTTAGCGCCATGTGCTCCAGGATGGGGATTTCCTTCAGAAGACGCTATTGAAATTGCAAGATTAGCAGTAAAAACTGGTTTTTGGATATTATTTGAAGCTGAGAATGGCGTGTTAAAGCTTTCTAAAAAAAGTAAGCCACTTTTGGATCCATCAAAACGAATTCCTCTAATTGAATATGTTTCAAGACAGAAAAGATTTTCTCATATATCAGAAAGTGATCTAATAGAATTGCAAGAGGAAATTGAAAGGCAGTGGAAAAAAGTTTCAGACGAATTATCTTGTCAAACCGAATAATACATTTTTTTAATAGATATATTATTTTTTTAACCTTACATTATAATATTTTTTACAGTAATCATTTAACATAATTATATTGGAAGTTGAGATCTAATGGGATTTCTAATAAAATTAAAAGGAAAAAAATTAGAAAATATTGATATATACTTAGAGACCGCGGTAGAATACATATTAGAAGGAAAAATAATTGCTTTTCCTACGGACAGCGTATACGGAATCGGGGGAGATCCTTTAAATATTGAAGTAGTTGATAGACTATACGATATAAAATTCCGAGATCGAGAAAAGGGTTTTATATTATTAGTTTTAGATATTGAAGAAGCTCAAAAAATAGCGGAGTTTAATGAAGTAGGCTTAAATCTAGCAAATTCTTTTTGGCCAGGGCAATTAACTTTAATTTTGAACAGAAAAGAGCCAAATATAATTCCAATGGAAGTGACTGCTCATAAAAATACTATTGGTATTCGTGTTCCAGACAACGACATAATTTTAAAGATTTTAAAGATTTTAAAACAAAAAGGACATTTTGGAGGAATAATTGGTACTTCTGCAAATTATTCTGGAGAGCCACCATCGATTAGTGGTCAAGAAGTTGCTAAAACTTTTTTAGGAACTGGAGTAATAGATTACATAATAGATGGAGGCAAGATAAAATCAAAGATGCCTACAACAATCGTTGATTGTACAAGCGATGATTTACAATTTTTACGCCTTGGAAAAATTACTGAAGAAGAAGTTAGAACCGTTTTATTTGAAATTAAATAAGTGTTTAACATATTGGTGATTTAAATTAAAAATTTTAACTTATTAGTCTCATCCTCTCGATATAATGAAACTAACGCTAAAGCGGAATTATGGTTTCTATTATTAATAAACGGAGATAAATACCCTATCATTTCAAATTTAGAATTTTTAGGATTAATTACTGCTTTTACGAGCGTGCAGACTAGAACCTTAATTAAAAAGATTAAGAATCTATTAAAAAAAGATCCCAATTTTTTTCAATATATTTTAAAAATAATTCCCATTGATATAGTATGCGAGACGAACCCTAAAATAATAACTCAGTTAGTAGAAAAGAATTATAAGAATTTCATAAAAAAAAAAGATACTTTCAGAATTGATTTAAAGCGTAGAAAAAACGAATTAATTGAAA
>JBHLLE010000041.1:0-11098 GCA_048885945.1 Candidatus Hermodarchaeota archaeon
GGGATGTGCATGATATCGGAAAAAATATTGTAAAGATCTTTTTGAATGCTGAAGGTTTTGATACACTAACGCCAAAAATTTTGCTTTTCTTGTGATCTTCAAGTTTCACATACTTATCACATAATCTTACTCGTTTCACATTTGGATGTGACTCAAGAATACATTTCAATCTCTTGAAATCACTGCCAATGTTCTTTTTGGGTACAGCAAAAAACTCAGGATTGTATTCTTGAAATATATTTTGAACGGTCTCATCTTTTTTTACCCAGAGGATTACTCCTTCACTATATGTCGAAACATCCAAAAGCCAGCCATCAAATTGTGCGTAAATATCTAATCTTTACACCTTTTTGTCAATTTTTTTTCTAATTCGTTTAATCTTTCTTTAAGCCTTTCAATTTCTTTTTCTTGTTCAATAGCAAAAGAAAAAAAGAGTATTTCCGATAACATCGGACGAGCACTCAAACTGCCAGCATCAGCGTGAATACGCGCATAATTCATTAACTTATTAAATATTTTTTGCTCCTCTGCTCGAAGAGCTCTTTTAAAATCCTTCCAACTTTCTATTTCGTGCTCTAATGCTGGCCTAAAGCTAGGTACTGTTCTACCGACTATTCTTCACCTTATTTGTGTTGTTGATACAAAAAGATAATTAATAACCAAAAGGAGTAGTACAGTATCTAATTTAAAAGGGGATACATATAGTGTTTTCTGATTTATGACATAAATTCAACAAAGATATCAAATCATCTGATTAAACTATTAAATATTACTTTAACCTTCTAAGATTAACGAGGTATTTTTCTTAAATACTATTGAAAATGTAATAAAGGGATTATTTGATGAAATATAGAATAATAGATTCTTTATGTTACATGCCAACTGAGGAAGTTTTTGTAGATTTATTAGTATCATTACCCCCTCAGATGTCAAGATATTTAAAAGATGTTTTTGGACCCAGAGTTGCTCCATTATTAGGTATTACCGCCGATGAGCTTTATAAGATGAAGATAACTCTTTCTCCAACGGAACTTAAGGAAGCAGTGAAGCCTTTTTTACCCAAAATTAGAAAGTTAACAATGTCCATGGATGAATTTATTAGTCAGCTAGATAGAATGGGGGTAGAAAAAGCGGTGATTTTTAATCTAGACGAGGAAACGCCCAGTGGTATCGCTGGACTCCCTAATGATTATTATGCTAATATTGTTAAGCAATTTCCGGATAAATTTATTGGATTTGCAGGTATCGATCCTCTTAAAGGGATGGATGCAATAAGGGAATTAAGAAGATCTTACGATTTAGGACTTAGAGGAGTAGCAGTACGACCGTTTATGTTTAAAATCCCCCCTACTCACGCGAAAATGTATCCAATTTATTCTACATGTGTAGAGCTTGATATACCCATCTGGTTTCATCTTTCAATTAATTACTCTACTCATTCAATGGAGTATGAAAAACCAATTTATTTAGACCTTGTTGCTCAGGATTTTCCTGAATTAAAAATGATAGCAGGACATGGAGGATGGCCCTGGGTAAATGAATTGGTTGCAGTTGCATGGCGTAATCCAAATATTTACATTGATATTGCATCTTACCTTCCTAAGTACATAGGAATGAAGGGAACTGGTTGGGAACCATTAATCCATTACGGCAATTCTGTTCTTCAAGATAGGATATTATTTGGCTCAACATGGCTTTTTATGGGAACCTCAATAAAAAAATTAGCAGATGGTGTAATGGAACTTCCACTGAAAGAGGAAGTTAAGAAAAAGTGGCTATTTAAAAATGCGGCAAAACTATTAGGAATTGAATAGTAAAAAATTCTTTTTAAAAAAACTTCTTAAATATTTTTATCTAATTATTAAATAAAATGAGTCTTAGGTATTGTTTTATGAGTATATATTTTAACGATCACGCACCTTGCGGAATTTATTGTAAAAAATGTCCCGGTGTCAAATTCTATAATTGTAAAGGGTGTAGACAGCAGAATGGACAAATAAAGGATTTTCCTGTTTGTAAAACTTATAAATGCGTGACCAGTAAAGGTTTTAATTTTTGTTACGAATGTGATGATTTTCCTTGTGAAATGCTGCAACCTATTGTAAATTTTGAGATTTTTGCTCCTCATAATTCGAAGGTTTATAATCTTAATATGATAAAAAAATTAGGAATTGTTAAATGGAACGAAATTTGTGAAGAAAAAACAAAACTCTATTATCATGGTAAGAAAGTTCGATATGGTGGGGATCCTTTAACCCTTGAGAAAAAAGATAAGAATATGTACAAAAAAAAGGAGAAATCTTAATTAATCAACTACTAAATTTGTAATACATACGATATCTACATTTTCAGGAGAAAATAATATTTAAAAAATTATCAATAACTCTTACAGTCTGATCCTTCCTTCCAGATTTTTTTAGTTCTATGCCTAATAGGTACGTATCAATTTCTAAAATATCCAAACCAATCAATTCACATTTTTTCAATTTCATGAAATCTTTAATTACCTTAGCAGCATTTAGAATTATTTCTTCCTCAATTCCAATAACATTCATTATTCGAGCCGCGAGTACTTCTTTAAATACTCCAACATCTACGTCAAAAGAAAGGTAAAGATATTGAATATTACGATCATGTAAGATTTGTTCTAATTTTTCAATCATTTCTTTACTATTTTTAGCAGCAGGAATAAATCTAACTCCTTTTTCTTTAAAAGATAAATAGAAATCAACATATTGCTTTACTCTTGGATCATTTACAGCTAACATCTCTTCACTCGGATAATCTTGACAACCAAATATTATTAAATTTTGGGGTAAAATGGTAGAATCGTAAATTAAATGATCCAAAAAAGATGCGTAGGAATATGTGTCATTTAAAACGAGTTGCTCTGTATTTATTGATTCCAATATTTCTGGATTAAGAATATTAATTTCATTTTGATGCTCTTTCATATATTTTACAAGGTTTAACGAGATACTAGCGGGAATGGCGTCAAAATGAGCGTCGAATATGATTATTAAAATATTTTCAGAACCATATTTTTTTGATAAAGCATTTAAAATCCCTCCCGTCAAAGAGTGATCTGCTCCGATCATTAAAGGAATATCGGGTAAAATCTTATCAGAAACGAATCTTTCAAGATCAACAGATACCTTCTTAACAGCACCACTATTTACGAATTCTTGATACTTTAAAGGATCTAATAACGGATAATCTTCAATTTTAGGTTTAGGAGTTAACCAAGTTTCAATTGGAAATTTGCCGATCTTAATAAATTCTTCTTTTTTTAAAAGACTAGATAATTTAAGTAAGCCATCGTAGGGATCTAAAAAATCTCTTTCTAGTTCAATAAGATTTTGGGCTAATTTATTGATATAAGAACATTTTGCTAGAACTTTAATAGGATCGTCAAGTGCGTCTAATGCAGCACCAAAAACTTTTATTTTTTTATCCATATTGATTCTTCTAAAATTAAGATTTTGGGATCAATACCCTATACTAAGTAGAATATTTCGTATTACAACCAGAAATCTATATTTGTATTCTTCGTAGGATTGACTTTTCTCTTTGGAATACGAGGCTTCCACTTTACCAATCTGTTTTCGGGTAAAGAGGGATGTTGTATTAAATTGTATTCGGTATAACGCTCATCATCATTTATTAAGATCAATACATTCCCAAAATGCGAGAGAATCTTTCCTCCTTTTGGTCTAAATAAAGAATGCTCGCTTAGTGGGGCAGTTAATACGATTAACGGGTTTGTTTTTTGCAATATTCTCTTAATACCATCTATTGCTCTCAGCAAATCTTCAAACGTTTGTTTTTCATAACATTGGAATAAGCTTGTAATGCCTGAAATTAGAACAACTTTTATGTGTTCAAGAGTGGAAAGTTTGTTTTCTAAAAGCTCAGTCATTTGATCCCAGGTAAACGCACGAGCAATTATGATGTTTTTTAAGATATTTTGAGGAGATAAATGTTGAGTAACTGCGAATTTGCTTATACCATACGGGTTAAATCGGTTGTTTCCATCAATGAATGCAATTTGAATCCCTTCTCCAAAACCACCATTATTGTACGATTTTTGGCTTATAACTGCAGTGGTTAATAGAATGTCCGTGGTTTTCTTTTTATCTCCATAGAGTAAATAGACTAAATCTCTATGAAACCCTCCACCTATTAGTTCGTCTAGCGTTGAATCGCCGCTTGAAATAAGAGAAAAACGATTATTCATTTTGTATACCTTAAAACCAGTGTCAAACTGCATTATATTGATTAAAGAAAACTAAAAATAAAGTAGGGTTACTCCGACAATTTTCTGAACTTTGCTAATTTCAATTTGACTTTGAGAAAATAGCTCCATTTAATTGCATAGATGTTTCTCTTAAAATTACCACGATTTCATGGAGACGGAGAGAGGAAAGTAAAAGTAAAACGTATTATGAACTGATAAATTAAGATATAGGAGCGACCGACAAAATTTAGTCTCTTTTTCTTATGAATCTTTATCAAGATTATTGTTTACTTTTATTTAGGGGAATTCATAACCATGATAAACAATTGATGATGACATTTTGTTTAAGAAAAAAGTCAGTTCTATACAAAATACTAGACGAAAAGTAATGAAATATTAAATATGAAGGACCAATAAATAATTAATAACTTTAACACAAAATTAAATTAAAACAAATTTAAGGAGAAAATCTAAAATGTTACTTCAAGCTGGAGGCACAGCAGCAGTTATATTTTTAGTACTTTTGTTTGTCTTTTTATTGCTGTTTATTACGATATTTCTTAAATTAGGATTAGGTTTTGTTGACGCGGAGAATGACACATTTGGACAAGCATTTCTTACAGCGTTATTATGCGCTATTGTATTCTTTATTATATTTTGGTTATTGCCGGGTGGTTTATTATGGTTAGTTATTGGAATTTTAGTCGGATTATTAATCTGCTGGGCCCTAATAGCTGTAAGACATAAGATCGGGTATGGAGGAGCTATTGCCGTTACAATAATTGCAGTGATATTCGGTATTATCATAACTCTTTTAATAATTTGGATTATCGGATTTTTAATCGGCTTCGCTCTATTCGTTCTATAACCATGCTGTATGTAATATAATAAATATTTTTTTTTTTTATTTAATTGAAGAATTATTCCTCATCTTAAAAGTAAGATTTATTTCTTAGAAATCAATTAAAAATTTAAATAAACTATAATATATTCATTAAATTGGTAAAAAATGCTATTACAACGTTTTTTTGGATTTCCAATTTTTACTATTATTCTCATTATTTTAATATTCATTTTTATATCAATCCTATTCTTAGCTATTTTCTTAAAAATCGCTTTATCTTTAGTTAGATCAATTAATACTCATTTTATATTTGTCTTTATAACCGCATTATATTGTGCTTTAATCGGATGGATTCCAATTATTGGTTGGGTCCTTAGTTGGATTATTATTAATACCAGACATGAAACTGGCTTTCTTGTTGCTATCTTAGTTTGGTTAGTGACTTTTATTATTGGATTTCTTGTAGTTTGGGCAATTTCGTTCTTTTTGTTTGGAATTTGAAGATTTTAAGTATGGATCCAATTTTTAGTTTCTCAAAAAAATTAGTTTTTCATATTTTTTTTTTATTTTACACTAAAAAATAAGATATTCTATACAATTTCAATAAAAATTTTAAAGATTTTGATTAAAATAAAAGATTTATATCTAAGATTGACATCGATTGTTATAATAGGTGAATTTAATTAAAAAAAAAGGGGTTTATAAAATGCAAGAACAAAATGCAGAAAGTATATATAAATCAAGATTTTGGAAAAAAAATTGGGATTCTCATGTCCATGATATTGATCCAAAAGAATTTGAAACCACATATATAGAATCTATTCAACGGACATTTAACGAAGTACCTGATAAAATAGCGTTAGCATTTCAAGGTTTAGAGATTACCTATGGGGAGCTCGATAAATATGCGAATTCACTAGCAAATGCGTTAGTTGACCATGGATTTAGAAAAGGAGATGTTGTAGCAGTTAATCTACCTAATATTCCAGAATATGTAATTGCACTCGTAGGTATTTTAAGAGCGGGATGCATTCTCTCAGGTCTTTCTCCCCTCATGTCGGAAGTACAGATGCAGTACCAAATAAACGATCTGGGAGAGGGTGGAAAAAATGTTGCTTTGCTAACATTAGATGCCATCTTTGCGGGAAGATTGGTTAAAATAGCTTCAAAGCTACCACAATTAAAACTTGTTTTGACCACCAGTGTTATTGGTATGTTTCCAAAAGAGCAACAAGAAAAAATTAAAGCTGTCCAAGAGATTCCCTCAGGAGAAGTTACACCATTAGAAGGAAAAACCGTGTTAGACATACATGACGATGTTTTCGCAAAATATCCAACTAATCCTCCGAATGTAAAGATTAGTCCTGACGATGTTGCATTTATTCAATATACAGGAGGCACAACGGGACCTCCTAAAGGAGCCATGATAAATCATAGAAATACGCTTTCTAACATAATGGCTATTCGATTATGGCTTAATTGGGAATATGGTAAGGGAACAGCTTTATCAGGATTTCCATTCTTCCATATTGCAGGATTAACTGTCTGTGAGAGTTTTCTTTATCTTGGATGGACGCAATGCCTTGTACCAGACCCAAGAAATGCTTTATCTATTTGTAACCAAATAAAACAATATAAACCTTCTGGACTCGTTAATGTTCCTTCTCTTTATCAGATATTGATAAATTTCAAAAAATTCAAGAGGTTGGACCACTCAAGTTTAGAAGTCTGTATTTCTGCAGCATCTCCATTTCCCGTCGAATCTCAGAAACAATTCGAAAGCATAGTCGGAGAAGGAAAATTATTGGAGTTATACGGTATGACCGAACTATCTCCAGTCGCAACAATGAATCCTTCTAATGGAGTAAGAAAGCTAGGAACAGTTGGAATGCCTATCCAAAATATTGATTTAAAAATAGTCGATCCAGAAACTGAAAAAGAAGTTCCATTAGGAGAACCGGGAGAAATTTGGGTAAAAGGTCCAGGAGTTATGCAGGGATATTATAATAAACCAGAAGAAACGAAAAAAGCCATCACCCCAGATGGTTACATGAGAAGTGGAGATGTTGGAATTATGGACGAAGATGGTTATCTCCGAATTGTCGATCGTACAAAAGATATGATAATTGTTGGAGGTTTTAAGGTATTCTCAAGTAAAGTTGAAGATATACTTACCAAACATCCTGCAATCGGAAGTATGGCGTTAATAGGCGAACCAAATCCCGATCGCCCAGGCTCTGAAATTGTCAACGCATATATTCAGCTTGATCCTGCTTATGAATACGATGGAAACGAAGAAAAGCTAAGAGAAGATATTATAGGTTTCGCAAAAGAAAAATGCGCTCCTTATGAAGTCCCTAAAAAAATAATAATAATTAAAGAATTGCCTTTAACCGCCGTAGGGAAGGTCGACAAGAAAGTACTACGAAAATAGAAATCGATTATTAGATTCTAAACAAAATTTTTTTTAACCTGAAAATCAATCATTTTTTTTTATTTAGTATGGAAGTTTGATACCGTTAATTAATTTGAGAGAAATTTGTCGCTTTTGTAATAGTATTTATTAGGTTTTTAAGAAATATTTTTAAATCTGTTGGAAAAAAAAAAATGTAATTTTATCATAGGTAAAATTAAAACTTTATAAAAGACATTATCAATAATATTTATAACACATCATTTAATTAAAAAAAAATTAAGGCGATAATGAAAATATGTCTGATTATAGTAGCCGATTTTGGAAAAAAAATTGGGACCCTGGATTAGATGACATTGATCCAAAGAAGTTTGAGACTACCTATGTAGATATGATTAAACAAGCATTTAGAGACTATTCAGAAAAAATTGCACTAGCATACATTGGAAAGGAAGTTACCTTCAAAGAATTAGATGAAATGGCAAACAAGTTTGCAAATATGTTAGTTGCTAACGGTTTCAAAAAAGGTGATGTAGTAGGAATAAATTTACCAAACACTATAGAATACGTAATTACTTTAATTGGAACCTTAAGAGCTGGATGTATCGTCTCAGGAGTATCTCCCTTACTTTCTGCGACTCAAATGGCTTATCAACTCAATGATTTGGGCTCTGGGGGTAAGAAAGTTGGATTGGTAACTTTAGATGCTATTTTCGCCGGTCATATAACAAAAATTGCTACAAAAATAAATTCCACTAAACTTATAATAACAACCAGTGTAGGTAGCTTCTTACCTAAAATTGTTCAAGTATTAGGAAAAGCAATTGGAAAAATTCCAAAAGGTAAAGTTACTCCCTTAGAAGGAAAAACAGTTTTAGATTTCCACAATGACGTCTTAAAAGCTGACTTTTCTGCTGGTCCTCCAAACGTTAAGGTAACTCCGGATGATATTGGTTGGATTCAATATACTGGAGGGACTACTGGACCACCTAAAGGTGCTATGCTATCTCACAGAAATGTGGCATCAAATATTTTAAGTGTTTCAACTTGGTTAGGATGGGAATTTGGAAAAGGAATATTATGTTCGGGATTTCCTATGTTCCACATTGCTGGATTAACTGTAGCTGAAAGTGCAATTTACTTTGGTTGGAGTCAAATACTCATTCCTAATCCACGTGATACTAATCATATCGTAAAAGAAATGAAAAAATACAATCCTACGAATTTAGTTAATGTTCCTTCACTATATCAATTATTAATCGCAAATCCTAAATTCAAAGAATTGGATCATTCCGCGTTGGGGACTTGTATCTCTGCAGCCTCACCATTTCCAAAAGAATCTCAAGTTGAATTAGAAAAAATTATTGGAAAAGGTAAATTGCTAGAATTATATGGTATGACAGAGACATCTCCTGTATCTACAATGAATCCGTCTAAAGGAGAGAAAAAGTTAGGAACTGTAGGGATGCCTTTTTTGAACGTTGATTTGAAATTAGTAGATCCTGATACAGGACAACCAGTACCTCTTGGAGAACCCGGAGAGATTTGCGTAGCTGGACCTTTAGTTATGCAAGGTTATTATAACAAACCAGAAGAGACTAAAAAGGCAATTGATAGCGATGGTTATATGCATACTGGAGATGTGGCAATCATGGACGAGGGTGGATATCTCCGAATTGTCGATCGTACGAAAGATATGATAATTGTGGGTGGATTTAAAGTATTTTCTAGTAAAGTAGAAGATGTTCTAGCTCAACATCCCGCAATTGGTATGATTGCTTTAATTGGAGAACCAAATCCCGATCGTCCAGGTTCTGAGATTGTTAATGCGTATATTCAGCTAGATCCTGCTTATGAGTACGATGGTAACGAAGCTAAATTAAAGGAAGCCATTATGAAGTACGCAAGTGAGAAATGCTCACCATATGAAGTTCCGAAGAAAGTCCACATAATGGAGGAAATTCCTTTAACTGCTGTAGGTAAGGTTGACAAGAAGGTTTTGAGAAAATAACGGAAGTATTGCTGCTAATAAAATCAAAACTATTTTTTTTTAATATTTATTCTTTAATTTTTTTTTTCTTCAAATAGGTTTCTTAATTTATTTTTTTTAAAACAGTCTACAATCTCATTAAATACGCCACATTTTTCCCAATCCATTGAAAACTCACATTTTTTGCAGGTAGAATAAAAACCATATAGATGATAAAAATTTAATAAAGCTAGAAATAATCCAAATGTTAAGAAAAAATAAATAAGATTAATAACAAACGGATTAGGGAGCATCCATATATACCAAAATAAAAACCCTGAGCCCACTCCTATAAAGAACTTCTGACAAATTTTAACTGTTTTTCTTCCAGTATAGTTTAAAGGGCTTAGTATAAACAAAGATATTAGAATCAATGAGAGAAGAAACATTGTAAATAAATCAAATAGTAAATTAATACGAAATAAATATATAATTAGAATTGTTAAAATAGCAGTAGGATACCCTATAAAACAACCTATACATAATCTTATTCCTTTTATCTTTATTACATGGTTATCAAATTTTGGGCAGTTTGGATGATGACTTAGAAAAAGATCTTTCATACATCCTAAGTACAAAAACCAAATTCTTAGCTTTCTTTTTAAGGCATTCACTTTAAAAAAGTTTTTTTTAGATTATTAATCATAAATATCTTACTGGTATTAAAAATAATATCTTAATGGTTTATTTTAAATATTCTTTGGAATATTAATGATTTATCTTATCTAATACGATTTTTATAATTTTAGGTAATATGTCTCCAATTTTTTCGTGAATGACTATTTCAGCATGAGGATCTATTTCTGTTTTTTGAATGTTTATAATTGCTATCTTTGCTCCATTAGATAAGGCTTTATGAGGATAAAAGGCAACAGGATATACTAATAAAGAACTCCCTAGTACAATTAGCAAGTCGCATTTTGCTATCATCTCATCTGCTTTTACAAGAATCTTGGATTCTAATGGTTCACCAAAAAATATCGCATTCGGCTTTAATAACCCAAAACAAATTTCGCAAGAAGGAGTATAGGCTCCTTTTAAAACTTGATTAATCATAGAGGTTATAGGAAAAATTCTTCCGCATCTCATACATTTTGCCTCATTTACAGTACCGTGTAATTCGATAACATTTTGAGTGCGTGCTTTTTGATGCAATCCGTCAATGTTTTGAGTAAGAACTCCAATTAACTTTCCTAATTTCTGCAATTTGGTAAGGGCTTTGTGACCTTTATTTGGTTTCGCCTTAAAAATGGTGAGACCTAGATCTAACATAAATTTAAGATTCTTACCCGTATCGGATACATAGCTATGAATAGAAGCGAACTCGTCTGGATTGACCTTAGTCCATAAACCTGTATTGGGAGATCTAAAATCAGGAATTCCGGATTCAGTACTCATACCTGCTCCAGATAAAACAACAATTTCATTCGATTCAAGAATTAATTGAGCAAATTTTTCAATTTTATTATTTAGTTCATTCATTAAAAAACTCCAAAAGTAAAAAAATAACAAAAATATTAATTACTATAATTTTTATTTATTTGGTATAAAATAATAATATAATTAATTTATAAG